>JAENWH010000333.1 GCA_016650135.1 Peptostreptococcaceae bacterium | reverse complement strand
ATATTGATAATTGTTTAATTCCCATTTACTTTTCCTCCCTCATATCAATAACTCTCTTTGCCTTTCCTTCAAATCTTTGAAGAGTTCTAGGCTGCATTAGATTCACTTTTGCGTCAATACCAAGTACTGTTCTAAGCCTATGTTTAATCGCCTGATTTAAACTTTCAAGTTTCGCAAATGAATCAAGATAATTAGCATCAATCAGTTCAACATCCACTTCTATTCTATCCAGATATCCCTGCTTAAATACTTTAATCTGATAATGGGGACCAATTCCCTCAACATTAAACAAAACTTCTTCAATCTGAGACGGAAATACATTCACGCCGCTAAGAATCAGCATATCATTGGAACGACCTGATATTTTAGCCATTCTCACCGTTGTTCTTCCACAATCACAGGTATCGTAATTCAAAGACGTAATATCACTTGTTCTGTATCTGATAATTGGAAGCGCCTCTTTTGAAATGGTTGTAATGACCAGCTCTCCGACTGAACCTTCCGGTAATACTTCTCCCGTGTCAGGGTTTATAATCTCAGGAATAAAGTAATCCTCATTAATATGCATTCCCTTCAAAGCAAGGCATTCTCCAGATACTCCCGGACCAATTAGCTCACTCATGCCATAATTTTCCGTAGCAAAAATACCCCAGGCGTCATTGATTTCTCTTCTCATCGCCTCGGTCGATCCTTCTCCTCCAAAAAGCCCCCACTTCAAAAATAGGTCTTTTTTAGGATCAACGCCCATCTCTCTCGCGATTTCTGCCATATGCAATGCATAGGAAGGAGTGCTAATCAAGGCTGTTGTATGAAAGTCCTTCATAATCATGATTTGTTTTTCCGTATTACCGCTGGACATAGGGATTACTGAAGCTCCAACATGTTCCAGCCCTTGATGCAGGCCGAAGGCTCCCGTGAACAATCCGTATCCAAATGAAATCTGAGCCACATCCTCATCTGTCACGCCAGCCATTGTGACTATGCGGGCAATCATTTCAGTCCACATTGTCATATCATTTTTAGTGTATCCCACAACTGTTGGTTTCCCTGTAGTCCCTGAAGATGCATGGAACCTGACAATCTGCTTTTGAGGTACAGCAAACAACCCAAAGGGATAATTGTCTCTGAAATCCTTCTTCTCTGTAAACGGCAGTTTTGCCAAATCATCAACAGATTTTATATCCTCAACCGAAACTCCATGCTGATCAAATTTAGTTTTATAATGAGGCACTTTTTCATAAACACGTTTAACCGTCTCAATTAATCTTTCACTTTGCACCTTCCGAAACTGCTCTCTGTCATAAGTTTCGCATTCGCTCCAAATTTTATTATTCTGCATAATCCCTCCAATTTTATTTACCTGTTATTTGTATTCTTCTCTTTCAACCTTGTTCCATTTGCTTTTATAACTTTTATATTTTATCATAGCATAAATTCTGATGATATTACATACCTGTCTGTAAAATAATGGCTCAAATATTGAAAAAACCAATAATATAAATGCATCTCTGTAACTTTTTTTCTTGTTTAAAGTGTATTTTTCTATCATTGATGCAGAAATCGTCACTGTAAAGCTGTAAACTAAAATACTTACAATCAGCATCAAAAAAATCCAGGGATTAAAAAGACCAAAAACAACGGCTAAAGATATTACAAGGTAGCCCGAAATTTCAACAATCGAAGAAAACAGTTCAAAGAAAGTATAATATCCTGCTCCGAGCAATCCCACCTTCCTGTATTTAGGATTTAAGATAACCTTTTTATGTGCATTCAGACTTTGCATCAGACCGACATGCCACCTGATTCTCTGGTTTCTGAAATCCTTAAAATTAGTAGGAACCTGAGTAAAACAATAAGCTTCAGGCACATATTGTATTTTATAATCTGTTTCACTCTCAATACAGTGCTTATTCAATCTCATAACAAGCTCCATGTCCTCGCCAACCGTATCTGTTCTGTATCCGCCCACCTCAATGACCTTGCTTCTTTTAAATATACCAAAAGCTCCCGATATAATAATATTTGTATTAATATTATTCCAGGCAATTCTTGATACAAGAAATACTCTCAAGTATTCCAGCGTCTGAAAAATTAGGAAATATCCTTTAAGTTTTCTTGTTTCTGTAATTTCCCCGTTTTCTATTTTTAAATTGTTTGAAATTTTAACATTTCCACCAACGGCAATGGTTCTTTTATCCAGTAAGAACGGCTTCACTATTTTAGCCAAAGCATCCTTCTTTATTATGCAATCTGAATCCATAGCAATAAATAAAGGATATTTACTTATATTAATCCCTGCATTTAATGCATCAGCCTTACCGCCATTCATTTTATTTATCAGAGTAATGCTGATTCCCTTAGCCTTGCCTTCATAAATATTCAGTATTTGCTCCGTTTTCAATACTTTTGCATAAGATTTATAGGTTTCATTCAATTCAAAAGTCTCTATTAACTTTGACAATGTTTCATCTGTTGAGCCGTCGTTTACAACAATAATTTCAATTTTTTTATAGTCCAGAGCAGTCAGAGAAAAAACACTTTCAACAATGACCTTCGCTTCATTATATGCCGGCAGAATAATCGACACAGGCATGCTGTCTTCACTGATAATGTCAAAAATATGAAAGTTTTCTTTACTTTCCTGAAACTTTTTTGACATGGTAACCGCAGCAGATATAGTCGTCATGCAAAATATAGTCACAATAATAATTGTGTATATGATGATTGTATTATTAAATGCTATTACAAAATCAACCCAATTCATATCGGCCCACCCTCTTCTCAATTGCATATTCCAATGCTTCTTTAGCATACTTGTCATTACCATTCAGAATCATATTTAGTCTGTCTCTACTTGTGCCTATTTTTACCAGTGCTTTTGCTGAATTATGTCTGATATACCAATTAGGATCTTTTATTTTTTCCAAATATATTCCTTCGACAATACTTTTGTCCATT
>JAENWH010000370.1 GCA_016650135.1 Peptostreptococcaceae bacterium | reverse complement strand
CGTCTCTTTAGGAGATCAGAAAAATATGGTTTTCTCCAGTTCCCTTGTAACCTACGGCAGGGCACTGGTTGCCATTACAGCTGTAGGAATGGAAACGGAGCTTGGTAAAATTGCAACCCTGATGAATGAAACTAAAGAAAGAAAAACTCCCTTGCAGGTTAGTCTTGACCGCTTCAGCAAAAAGCTTTCTTTTATTATAATAGTGATTTGTGCAGTTATTTTTGCCGTTAATGTGTTTAGGGACATGGAGATTCTTGACTCTTTAATGTTTGCAGTAGCTTTGGCTGTTGCAGCAATACCTGAAGCTTTATCGTCGATTGTGACGATTTCACTTGCGATCGGTACCTCGAAAATGGCAAAAGAAAATGCCATAATTAAAAATTTGAGGGCTGTTGAAGGGCTTGGTTGTGTATCTGTCATATGTTCGGATAAAACAGGAACCCTGACACAAAACAAGATGAAAGTGAAACATACTTATGCGATGGGCACGGAAAAGAGCAGTAAACTTATGCTGGCTTCTATTCTATGCAACGACAGTGACATTATTGAGGGGAAAGCAAAGGGAGACCCTACCGAAATGGCGCTGACCCAATATTATTACGACAATTATAATGACATAGAAGAAAAATTAATGACATATGAAAGACTTGCAGAACTGCCTTTTGACTCTGAGAGAAAGTTGATGAGCACTGTTCACGAAATCAACGGGGAGCTGATTATGGTTTCTAAAGGGGCAGTAGATGTGTTGTTAGAGAAGATATGTTCTATTTATGATAATCAGGTGGAAAGACCGGTAACAACTGAAGATATAGAAATAATAAAGGAAAAAAACTATGAATTTTCATCAAACGGGCTCCGCGTGCTGGCCTTTGCGAGGAGAACGCTGGAAAGCACTAATATCAGCCTTGAAAGCGAACATAATTTTACCTTCATTGGATTAATTGCAATGGTAGATCCTCCTAGAGTTGAGTCAGCTCAAGCTGTGGCTGATTGCAAACTTGCAGGAATCAAGCCGATTATGATAACAGGCGATCATAAGGTGACCGCCTCAGCGATTGCCAGGGAGGTCGGAATTCTTGAAGAAGGGGATCTGGCGCTGACAGGCCTGGAACTGAACAAGCTCACTGATGACAAACTGATTGAGCTGCTGCCAAGCATTTCTGTTTATGCGAGAGTATCACCGGAACATAAAATAAGAATTGTGGAAATGTGGCAAAAGCAGGGGCATATTGTTGCAATGACTGGAGATGGCGTGAATGATGCACCTGCTTTAAAGAAAGCAGACATTGGGATTGCCATGGGCATTACAGGAACAGCTGTTTCAAAAGATGCTGCATCAATGGTGCTAACCGATGATAATTTCGCAACCATCGTGAAATCTGTAGCAAATGGAAGGAATATTTACTCAAATATAAAAAACTCTATAAAGTTTCTGCTTTCCGGAAATACATCCGGGATATTAGCGGTGCTCTATACGTCGATTTTAGCATTACCAATGCCATTTATGGCTGTACACCTGTTATTCATTAACTTGCTGACTGACAGCCTGCCGGCTATAGCCATCGCGATGGAAAAATCCAGCAGCGATTTACTAAAAGAAAAGCCAAGAGACAGCGCGGAATCAATCTTAACAAAAGATTTCTTGTTAGGGGTTGCGGTTCAGGGATCAATTATTGGGATATTTACTTTAACAGCTTATTATATTGGTTTAGGGACAAGTGCTGCCATGGCCAGCACAATGGCTTTTGCCACTTTATGCTGGGGCAGATTATGGCATGGGTTTAATTCAAGAGGTAAGAGCTCCTTGTTTAAATTAGGACTATTTACTAATATGTATAGTGTGGGAGCGTTTTTATTGGGCACCATACTGTTAGCTTTGGTCCTTGTATTGCCGCCGCTTCAAGGGTTATTTCTTGTGACGCCACTAGGGCTTGAAAACATGATGATTATAGCAGCTTGTGCAGTGGCACCTACCGTCATTATACAAACTTACAGGGTGGTTGGAAAACAGTAGAATTTAAGGATGATTGCAAAAATCAGATATTCAAAATGCAAATCGCGCAAAATTAGACATTGCATAAATATCTAATTTTGTGTATAATTATAAGAAATGACCATAAATGGAAAGGCGGGTACTAATGGAAGGACTATTATATTTGGAGGACGGAACCTTTTTTAATGGACGGGGTTTTGGCTTCCGGACGACAAAGGTTGGTGAGTTGGTATTCAATACATCGATGACAGGGTATCAGGAAATACTGACCGACCCCTCCTACAATGGTCAAATAATAAATATGACCTATCCATTAATTGGAAATTACGGTATCAGTGATATTGACAATGAATCAGATGGCATTTATGCCTTTGGACTGGTTGCTAAGGATGTATGCTTTAACCCGTCAAATCATATGAGCAAAAAAAATATAGACACATGGCTTCAGGAGAATAAAATCCCAGGCGTATGGAATTTAGACACAAGAAAAATAACCAAGAAAATCAGAAATGAAGGTACTATTAAGTGCGTAATAAGTACAGAAGGGATTTCCATAGAACAGGCAAAGAAACTTTGCGATAGTACGCCACTTAGCGGGGACTATATGAAAT
>JAENWH010000055.1 GCA_016650135.1 Peptostreptococcaceae bacterium | reverse complement strand
TTGAGTGATTTTACAAATGTCAAGCATTATTTTGTATTTAAGTAAATAAATTAAAGCCTCAAAACTTTGGGGGTAGCCGAAAAGTAGTTAGAATCTTAAAAGCTTATAGGTGAAGTCTTACAGAGTTTTCGAGGTCGCTCTAAAAGGTAAAGGAGGTATGGCCGCATATTTAGGAACTAATGATTTGAAAGAAGTTGAAGAAAGAATTGAAAATGGTGACAAGAAGGCGTTATTGATTTGTGAGGCAATGGCAATGCAGATTTCAAAAGATATTGGATCTCTTGCTACTGTTGTAGAAGGTAAAGTTGACAAAATTATTTTAACTGGAGGAATGGCATATTCTAAGCGGTTGACAGATATGATTGGTCGTCGTACATCCTTCATTGCACCAATTTCAATAATGGCAGGTACATTTGAAATGAAAGCATTGGCATTAGGTGTGCTCAGAGTATTAAACGGACAGGAAAAAGCTCATAGATTCAAATTAGTATTACAATGTATCCCGACTTCTGCAGCAAATATCGTGCTTATGTCTAATAATAAATCGTCACAGTAATTGAATAGATAGTAATTTTGCTGAGCAAAAGAGCACTCTGTCTTTCTTAGACTTTCAAGTAATCTCGTAATGTTGTATTTGTTATTAGTCTTCATTTCTAATATTCTAGCAATAACCAGTGCCACAAAACAAGTAAGGAAATGAGCCTCTATGTGATCTTCTTTGGAAACAAATACGGGTCTTGCTTCCAGGTCGCTTTTGGTGACTCGGGAAGTTTCTTCGTATTCACTGGTTATGATGACATAGTATCCATCCAACGGCTCTTCTTCCTTTAGCTTGTCTAAATCCAGCTCCAACGTCTTGCTTGGTTTCAGTATTTCTCCAGTTTCTTTGTCAAAGTCAATATTCTTAACATATCCTGCAGCCCCATAAGAAGTGGCGCGAGTGTATTTGCCAGGATTAGCAATCAGTTCCTGTGCTTTGAAAATGTCAGCAGCCCTCTCCGCCTTGGCGCGTTTGTTATACTTCTCACTGTAGAAAACCACCTGTTTTTCACCCACGGGTTTCTTCATCTTTTTGCCAGTTGATGTAGTTACCTGTATGGTGCGTGGATAAAGACGAGATTTCCTTTTGTATTCAGTGCCAAGCCATTCGTAGCCGTCTTCATTCAATACATAATTCTTCAGTTCTTTATCTCCACCCCTGACAGACATGCTGAATACATATCTGTCACCTGCGGAAAGGGTATACCAGATATTATCTCCTGTGGTCATTCCCTTGTCTGCCACAACAACAATCTTGCCAAGCCCGTAGTCCTTCTTGATGCGAGAAAGATTAGGACGGTAGGTAAGGCAGTCATTGGTATTTCCAGGAAACAGCTGATAGGTGATGGGAAGGCCATGGTTGTCCATAAAGAGGCCTATTTGAACAATGGGTTGGGGCGGTGTTCCTTGGAAACCCCTTTCTTTTTAAAATCATCAACTTTGTCTATTTCGAAGTAGTAATTGGTCACATCATAATACATTAGGCTTGAATCCCTGCCATAAAGTTCTTTAATTCTATCGTTGAACCATAGCTGCATGCTGCTTTTATGCTTGTTTAAAAAAGACAGGCAGCGGTAAACATCATCTAGAGAATAGTTATTTTTTTTAAAGAACGGCCTCTTCTTTCGTATGATTTTTTAAGTTCATCAAGGTAACCGATGGATTTGATTGTTTTTGTTCTGGAATAACCACGTTCTTTGTCATAATAGGTATCAACGATAGAAAGATGAATTTTACTAGAACGAGTTTTATTCTTTTTTAGATAAATATGCAATCCCTCCGGAATATCAATTATGCCAAATATTATACGCGTTCGCTAGTTATATTTGATAAAAAAATAAAAAAAATAAACCCGAAACCACTTATAAATTCAATGGGTTCAGGCTATGCTAGTTTGAAGGTTGCTGCAGAAGTGTGGAGTTGCAAAACTGTGGCTTTGGTAAGGTTGATGGAAATAACAAGGTAAATTTGATGAAAAACAAAGCGGGAGCAATTGTCCTTTTGGACAAAAATGCTCCCGCTTTTTTTGCCTTTTGGAGGCATACAACGGAGAAGGAAACTGCTAAACTTATATAAAATAGATAAATTGCCTGAATATTAATGTAATAGTGTACAAAAACAGGAGGTAGAAAGATGATTACAAAACTTTGCAAGCAGGACATATTGGAAATTCTTTATGGTGCAACCTTTTTAGGCGGCGGTGGTGGCGGCTCTCTGTGCTTTGGTGCTGATATGCTGAAAAAACTGGAAAACGACAAAGAGGTAATTGAGTTAGAACTGCTTACTTTAGACGAAATTGAAGATGATGCATATGGTGCAATGGTTGCAGGACTTGGCTCACCGGTTGCTATGCTAGACGGAGTGTTTGGCCCAGATGCAGTAAATGCATTCTTAGCATTCCAAAGGGCATTTGCTGCTGAGGGAAAGAAGGTTAAGTATCTGTATTCCGGCGAAATGGGCGGATTTAACACATTTGTGCCTATGATGGTTGCAATTTTATCTGAAAAGGATGTAAACAAAAGAATTAAATTACTGGATGTAGACGGAAACGGCAGAGCTGTTCCTGAATTGAACACAAGTTTAGCTTCCGTAAGAGGTTATCCGCCTTACCCTATCGGCCTTGGAAATGCAACAGGCGACCAAGTGATTGCTTATCCAACAGATGATAAGGCAGGAGAAGTTATCGCAAGACAGCTTTGTATGGCTTATGGAATGAAGATTGGTTTCTCCACATGGGGAATGAACAAGGCTGAAATGAATGGAAATACGGCAGTTGGTTGCGTTTCCTTCGCACAAGAAATCGGAAAGGCCTTCTTGAAATTTATTGCTGACAAGAAGTTTGATCCAATGACTGAACTGAAGAAGGTTATGGAAGTAAGGGAAATTTGTAGAGGCAAGGTAGAGAAGATAGACCTTAAGGCAGAGGGTGGTTTTGACTTCGGAGTGATCACTGTTGCCCAGAAGGATGGGAAGAAGTTCTTCATAGATTTCAAGAATGAGAATCTGATTATCCGTGACGAAGCTGGCAAGGTTTATTTAACTGCACCAGATATTATCTCAACGCTTGATTTGGTAACAGGTGAACCTTTAACAAACGCTGACGTTAAGGAAGGCATGGAGATTCTTGTAACGGCTTCCCCAGTTGAAAAAGCTTGGTGGGCAGAGGACAAGAAGGCAAACGAGTGCTGGTTACCATTAATGAAAATGATTGGTTATACAGGAGCACAGGTTCGCTATTAATTGAAAGGCTAAGTGATTTCATGAAATTAAAAAATTTGGTTCCGGTAACATTGGAGTGGGCTATGCAGGAGGAGATATTCCAATATATTGGTAAGTATCTAGACCCAGAAACAGAGTTGGACAGCGAACAAATCAGCGGTGGCCCCGTAACCATCGAGAGTGAATATGAAGAAGCGCTCGCTGCACCTTATGTAGTGGAGTTAGCAAAGAAAGCTGAGGCCGAGGGTTGCGATGGAATCTTCATTAATTGTTTTGGAGATCCTGGTGTTCGCGCAACTCGTGAATGTGTAGATATCCCTGTTTTCGGTGGTTTTGAGCCGGCGGTTTATATTGCACTTGGCTTGGGCGATTGGATTGGGATTGTGACCGTTCTAAAAAACGTGATGCCGTTGATTCGGGGCAATTTGGCAAAGGCGCACCTAGAGGGCAGAGTAATCAGTGTTAGCAGCGTTGATATACCGGTTGCTGACCTTGAGAGTCACGAGAAATTATGCACTGCGCTGATAAAGGAATGTATACGGGTAATTGAAGAAAATGGTGTTGAAGTCATCGTGCTTGGCTGCACAGGAATGATAGACGTGACCGAAACGATTAAAGCGAAGCTTTTTGAGAAAGGCTATGATATTCCGGTAATAGAGGCTGCCAGCGCAGCGCTGATGATGGTGGAGTTGTACGCCAAGATGGGACTGAAGCAGAGTAGACTGACCTATATGATGCCAAAGAAATAGGCAGAATGAATAACATATAATATTCGTTATTTAAATTCCCTTACAGGCGGCAGCAAGCTACTTGTAAGGGTCAATGATAGGAGATGAAATTATGGAAGAAAAGAAAGTAAGCAGTGTAGAATCCACTACACTGAAAAAATTAAAGCCGGAAGAAAAGAAAAGTTGGGTCTCCATAGCATTCATTTGGGCAGGCAATGTAATCTGCGTACCGGCACTTATGGTAGGCGGTATGGTAACTGCTGGTCTGAATTTTCAACAGTCGGTCATTGCTATGATGATAGGGTATCTCATAGTGTTATCCTATATGATGCTGATGGGAGCACAAGCGGCGCAACTGGGAGTACCGTCCACCGTATCCATTTCTAGGGCCTTTGGAGACAGAGGGTCTGGGGTAGCCGTTTCCATTATTATTGCAATATCTATGATAGGTTGGTTTGCATTTCAAACTTACGTATGCGCAAGTTCGTTTTGCATGATTATGCAATCATCTTTGGGAATCAACTTTCCAATTTCGCTGGCGAGCATCATATGGGGTGTTGCCATGCTTATTACCGCCGTTTATGGTATCGGAATTATTAAATTATTAAATATTGTTTCTGTTCCGGCATTATTTATATTCCTCATATATGGTGTTGCCACTATCTTAGGAAAAGCAGGAAGCGGTGCAGCCCTTACGGCGTATGCACCTCAGACACCATTCCCATTGCTAGTTGGAATTACCATTTCTGTAGGAGGATTTGCAGTAGGCGCAATTATCGCAGGCGACTATACTAGATATTGCAAAAGCGGGAAATCCGCAGCGCTGTCATGCTTAGTAGGTGTGTTCCCTGCAGGGGTAGGCGCATTGGTTTGTGGCGCGGTTTTAGCAATTTGTTCAGGGAGCTATGACATTACGGTAATGTTTGCAAATATTGGATTGCCAATAGCAGGATTGATCGTTTTGATTTTGGCCACATGGACTACAAACACAGGAAATGCATATTCAGCAGGTATCGCAATTGTTAATATTTTCAAGCTTAATGACAATAAGCGGTTCTTAGCGACCATCATCGCAGGTAGTTTTGGAATCGTTCTTGCATTGATAGGAGTAATCAATGTTTTCGTACCGTTCCTATCCTTCCTAAGTTTTCTAATACCTCCGGTAGCAGGAGTCGCAATAGCGGATTATTGGATTTTGGGTAAGGGCAAGGCCGATACGTGGAAGCCGATGCCGGGTGTAAACTGGATTGGCATCGTATCATGGCTTGCAGGCGTTGCAGTAGGAATTTTCTTTACGACATTCCTAATTCCTACGATTAACGGAATCGTCGTGGCAGCTATAATTTACATCATTTTGATGAGCGTAATTAAGGATCCTAAGTTTAATCCTTTTACCGAATTGAAGGGGGAGGAATAATGAGCGAGACATTAAATGCAGCCAAAACCGTTATACGGGATTGTATGATTGTCAAGGATGACGAAAAATTATTGATTTTGACAGATGCTGGCAAGCGTGAACTGGCCAAGGTGTTTGCGGATGCGGGCAGAGAACTGGGATTGAACACTGTATTAGTGGAAGGGCCAGTGCAAATGGGAGGCGAAATGCCTGCTTTATGTGAAGCCGCATTAAATGAGGCAGACGTTGCGCTGCTCATAACCTCAGGCTCCTTTACCCATACCAAGGGTAGAGCCGCAGCTTCAGAGCGGGGCTGTAGAATCGCTTCCATGCCGACGATTACAGAAGAAATCGTAAATAAGACACTGAACGCAGACTTCAACGAGGTTGAAAGAATTAGCCTTATCTTAACTGAAAAGCTTACTAAATGCAGCAAAATCCATGTTACAACGAAGCTTGGAATGGATTTGACGCTTTATTGCGGCGGTCGCACAAGCTTGGCGGATACCGGAAAACTCGGATATAAGGGCGCTTTTGGTAATATGCCGGCAGGAGAAGCTATGATAGCACCGATTGAAACTAAGGGCGACGGTGTAATCATCGTTGATGGTGTTGTAGTAGGAATGGGAATTCTAAAGGCACCGCTGACAATTACCTTAAAGGATGGCAGAATTATCAAGGTGGAGGGCGCACAAGCTGCTGAATTTGAAAAATTCATCGGGGCGTTTGATGACACCGCAAAGCATGTTTGTGAGTTCGGTATTGGAACCAATGCCAACTGCCACATCATGGGCAATCCTTTAGTTGATGAAAAAATATTTGGTACAATTCACATCGCCTGCGGGAACAATCTGTTTATGGGCGGCCAGCAGGGCGGAAATATGCACTATGACATGATTATCAACGAACCTACCGTATTCCTTGATGAGGAATGCGTAATCAAAGACGGTAAACATATATACTAGTATAGGGGGATTATTGCAAAATGGCTTAGCAAATATTCTATAAAGAACAAGCCTCGATTTGTCGGAAATAGCTGTTTTGAGGCTTGTTCTTTGTGCACCCAGCGACCTTTGTGTCTCAATCTGTGGCCTAATCGTGAGTGGACCTGTGTCAATAAAGTAGACTGTAGAGCGACAATTTCAAGTCTGCTCAAGTCCTACCTTTACTGTAATTTTTTTCTGTTTAACCGTGGATGTTAGTATTACAGCGTGTTGCTTATTGCGACACGTTTTTTTGTTTGCGAGGCATGTTGCCGAGCTAATGGTCTGCAAGAAGACCTGTCGCCTAGCTAATTGGGAAGACAAGCTGTAAGCAAGGGCGTCCTTGGCGACAAGGGGGTCTGAAGGAAGCTGATGGCGGTTATTGGAACGGAACGAAAGTAAACCAGTGTTGGTGCTTATGATGGATAACCTTGCAAAAAGTGGGAACGTCCGAAAAATTAGTCAAAGTCATATGCATTAGGATGGTCGTTTTAACAACAAGCGGAGCAACTTAACCTCGGAAGTGCTGTACTCGAAGTTGTAGACTTAGTTCACAAGGGAAACCAAGGAATTAAGAGAGGGTGCAGTATGCAGATGAAGCCGTAGTAGTGAATAACTTCAAGCCTGAGAAGATCAGTAATGGTTCAGAGGGTAAAACTTGAAGGACATTATTCTTGGTAATAATGACAATAGCAGGACAAAAGCCTGTTGTTGATGCGAAGGGTGCAAGGAATTTCAAAGTGTGACAGACGATGTGATAATCGAAGATGAAAGTGTTTGAAGAAAGTTGAAATACTGGAAGGAACGCCAAATAGGTCCTAATGAAAAGGCACGTGTTTAAGCGCCCACACAGATGAAGAGTACAAGCAGGAATGAAGATAAGATTGCCCAAGAGGCTAGAGACTGTCAAAAGAGAGCTTGGAAGAATTCATAGTTAGAGAAAGTCATAGAAGAAACCACAGCAACAACGGAGGCAAGACATGAAGAAGTTGTACAGCCTAATCGATAAAATATATCGGGAAGAAAATTTAAGACAAGCATTTAAAGCGGTAAAGAAGAACCATGGAGCCCCAGGAGAAGATGGGGAAACGGTAGAAGACTTTACCTATAAACTTGACGAGAATATTAAGCAACTTCATGAAGAGCTGAAAACCGACACATACAAACCAAGTCCGGTAAAACGTGTAGAGATAGACAAACCAGATGGAGGTAAAAGACCACTGGGACTACCGACAGTACGAGACAAAGTAGTACAACAAGCCATAGTGAACATCATCGAACCATATTTTGACAAGGATTTTCATCCGTCAAGTTATGGATATCGAAAGAATCATTCACAACATCAGGCAGTCACAAAAGCAGAACAGTTCATAAATAAACATGGACTGAGACATGTAGTGGATATGGATTTGAGTAAGTGCTTTGATACATTGATTCACGACCGTATAATAGCAAGTATCGGAAAGAAAATTAGTGACACAAGGGTACTAAGGTTGATAAGGAACATCTTAGAAGCAGGAGTGATGGTTGAAGGAAATTACACAGCCACAGAACAAGGCTCGCCGCAAGGTGGAGTCTGTTCACCGTTGATTAGTAACATATATCTAGATTACTTTGACCAAAAGATGATGTCTAAAGGGATAAGAATCGTAAGGTATGCTGATGACATTTTGATATTTGCAAGGGACAAGCAAAGCGCTGGTAATTACAAAGCCTATGCGACAAAGATACTAGAAGAAGAGATGGGGTTAACAGTCAATAAGGAGAAGACCAAGATTACCAGGGTGTATGAAGGAGTATCCTATTTGGGGTTTGTCATTAATTCCTATGGTATCTCTATAGACCCAAAGCGTGTGAAACGATTTAAAGATAAACTTCGAAGGCTAACCAAGCGAAATGCAGGGAAGCCAATAGAGGTAATCGTCAAGACATTAAATCCAGTGTTGCGAGGTTGGATTAATTACTATCGGCTGGCCAGAATAAAAGGGCTCACCAAAGAACTGATGAGTTGGATTAGAAGGCGGCTAAGAATGATACGGATGAAACAATGGAAAACGTACAAAAAAATGCATAAGGAAATGAGGAAACAAGGTATCAAAGGCACTGGGGAGAAAATGGCAGTGACGAAATGGAAGAACTCGAATGTCCATATCATTCATATGCTGTTACCAAACGAGTACTTTGAGAAATTGGGACTTGTTGATTTAAGCAAGTATGAAGTAGGGCTGTTGTCCAGTTATTAGTTGGAGAGAAATTCCAGGAGCCGTGTACGGCAAACGTAAGCACGGTTCTGTGAGAGCAAAGAAAGTCGGGATAGCTTCCCAACTTTCTAGCTACTCGATCTGCTTTTCTTCTTGACCTTTTCTCCTTTTGCAAATATAGTTTTCTTAATTCGATATAACAAAAGGAAAGAGCGCTCACCTACCACAGTCGTCGCTCTTTCCTCACACAATAAATTAGCCTATGTGAAACTGACCATTAACATTATGATAAGAAATTTTACGATACTTTGCAAGTTAAATTTAAAAAATATTTCAGATAGCAAACTTTTTTCTGATTCTTTAGCTTTTTTTTGCCCTTCTAAAGCCGTTTGCCCTGTCTGCTTCGCAAAAGGATGTTTATCCTATCACGCTTCTTACTCTAGAGATTTGATTGGTATGGACAAAGGCTCCTTGTTTTCCTCGAAGGTTTCCATACCAAGGGTTATCTGCTCTTCCTGCAGGCATACCCATGCCATTCTTC
>JAENWH010000162.1 GCA_016650135.1 Peptostreptococcaceae bacterium | reverse complement strand
TTAACACAAGAAGAATGTGCTGAGAAAATGCAGGTGGCACGTACAACTGTTCAGAAAATTTATCAAGTAGGAACGTAAAACCCCTGGCTTTAGCCATGGGGAGTATATCACTCTATCTCAATTAGTCCTGAGAGGGGACAGCTTAAAACAGAAGTACCAGAGGTCACAAGGTTACATCTGCGGTATATTTTGGCAAACCGGTGGACATTGGCACAGAAATGCCCAAGATCTAAATAACA
The DNA here is from genome assembly GCA_016650135.1 of Peptostreptococcaceae bacterium. Next base: position 4,948 of record JAENWH010000162.1, on the reverse strand, counting down.
ATAAAATAATATTAACATAATTGTATCTGAAAATTTGTGACAATATCACAGTCATTTGATAGATGAAGGTGTATGATTGATTCAAATAGCAAACTACAATTTGAAGAGGAGAAATACAATGATATTAAAAACAATTTTCAGTGTTGTGATTGGCGGGGCTTTAGGATTTATTTATTACAAACTGGTAGGCTGCCCAACTGGGTCGTGCCCAATCACTTCAAAACCAATCAATACTATTATATATGGAGCGATAATGGGGTTACTTGTCAGCAATATTTAAAGGTGGGATGAATATTATGGAATAATGGACTGGAAATATGATATTGTAACTGACTGATAAGTATTTTAGTGGAGGGTTTAAATTGATGCATAAATTTAACCAGAAAAATATGGGAAAACTGGATAACCCGCGGAGACGACTGGAAATGCCGCCAGAAAGAACATTGGAATTATTAGGATTGACTGAAGGAAATACTGTGGCAGATATTGGATGTGGAACTGGCTATTTCACCATCCCGGCAGCCGAAATTATTGGCGAGACATCCTTGATTTATGCGCTGGATACTTCTGAAGAAATGCTCACGGAACTTAAGAAGAGAGCTGAAGAAGCTAAAGCAAAAAATATTATTATAGTTCAGTCGATGAAATATTTTTTGATTATTGGTAAGCATAGCGTGGATTTCAGTATAATGTCCAATGTACTTCACGAAGTAGAAGATAAAGACAAAATGATTGGTGAAATCACCAGAATATTGAAGCATGGTGCAATATTTGCCTTGATTGAATGGGAGAAAAAACAAGGAGAGACGGGGCCTCCTGAAGAGGATAGGATTTCTTTTGATGAAACAGTGGAAATGCTGTCGAAAAATGGGTATGAAGATATTAATAGACATTATATAAGCGAAAATTTTTATGGCCTTACGGCTAGAAAGTGTTAAAATAAAGGGAGAACAATAGATAGCGCTATGATAAATATAAATGCACTAAATGAAAAAATAACAAACAGATATGAAGAAGAAAGCAGCATGAACTGTTCCCTTGGCTGCGGAAACACTCTTGAAAACCTGGATGTCCGGAAGGGCGAAACTATCCTGGATCTGGGTTGCGGCAGGGGAGAAGAGACAATCCTGATGGCCAGAATGACGGGTCTGGATGGTAAAGCCATCGGACTTGATCTCACAAAAGAAATGGTATCAGTCGCTATTGACAGAGCGACTTTTGAAAATATAGCCAATGCAGTATTTGTACAGGGGGACATTGAAAATCTCCCTTTTAGTGAAAATCATTTCGACGGGGTGGCCAGCAATTGTGTGATCAATCATGCAAAGGACAAGGATAAAGTATATCGGGAAATATACCGGGTATTAAAGCCTGGAGGTCGGTTTGTTGTTGCAGACGCGGTGACAAAATACCCGTTACCTGCAGAGGTGAAAAATGATCCGGAAGCCTGGGCACAGTGTTATGGCGGTTCTGTTACGGAAGAAGAATACATGAAGGCGATAACCAATGCCGGATTTTCAACTATAGACATTTTAGATAAAAGAGAGTACTTGAAAAATGGATATGATTTCGCCAGTTTGACAATAAGAGCTGTGAAATAAATACTAAAGGAGGTAATTTTATGAAAAAAATTACAAAAAAGACAGAAAAAGCAGCATGCTGCACCACTTTTACAACAGCACAATGCTGTTCAAAGGCGTCCAAACTTGTAGCTGGCTGTCACAACTAATTTCAATAGGCAGCCTTCGGGCTGCCTAAAAAATCAGATTGGAGATTTGAATGATAGTATCTAAAAACAATATTATTGTTACCATGGATAAATATAATCCAGTAGAATATAGCATATTGAATCCGGTTTCCGGAAGTTTTGACCTGATGAACCAGCAGGAATATGATGCATATAAGATGGCTGAAGCAGGAAACGAAAGCAGCATTGAATTGAAAGAGTATTTCTTAGAGAGAGGTTATTTTTACAAAGATGAAGAAAGCCGGAACAATTCATTTCAAAAGGCCTTCGATGAATTTAACAAGGAAATTGATAATTCTCAAATTCAGTTATTGCTGATTCCCACGTATTCCTGCAACCTGGCGTGCACCTACTGTTTTCAGCAGGGAATAGACGGCAGGTCGACCCTGATTTCAACAGAGCAGGTAGACAGCTTTTTTAAGTATGCAAGAGAAGAATTTGCAAATGTAAAAATAAAACCTTTTATTACCTTATTTGGTGGAGAGCCTCTGATGAATTCCAGAGCACAGCGGTCAATTGTTGAATATATTGTCGGAAAGTGTGCGGAGGAAGGCTATGAAATATCAGCCGTTACCAACGGATATGATTTCACAGAATTCACAGATATACTGAAAAAGGCAAAAGTTAAAGAGATTCAATTTACCCTTGACGGAAGCCAGGCAGTTCACGACAGTAGAAGAGACACAGCAGCGAAAAGCGGCACCTTTGACAGAATAGTCCGTGGCATTGAAATGGCTGTGGAAAGTAAATTTCCAGTCAATCTCCGGTCTGTTGTTGACAAAGAGAACGTTGATGATCTGGTAAAACTGGCAGAATTTCTTGACCATAAGGGGTGGCTTGACTTACCACCTGAACTTTTCAAGACACAGATTGGCCGTAATTATGAATTGTTCGAATGCTATGAAAAACCGGAGCATTTATTTACCCAGGTTGAACTTTGGACCCATGTCGCAAAACTGGCAGAAAAATATCCGGTGATGAAAAAGTTCCATCACCCTGATTTCATGGGTATAAGGTATCTTGTAGAAAGCGGTGAACTTTATATTCCAAACTTCGATACATGCACTGCTGCAAAAACCGAGTGGGTATTCGACCTTTACGGTGATATTTACGGGTGTACCGCAAGTTGTGGCAGAGAAGATTTTAAACTAGGCACCTATTGGCCGGAAATCAGAAAAAATGAGGAGACAATAGAAACCTGGAAATCACGAAATGTAACCAATATTGAAAAATGTAAAAGCTGTAAATATGATGTGATTTGTGGTGGAGGTTGCGGTGTTGTTGCCGCCAACAAAAATGATGGGGAGATTCTTTCGCCAGACTGCAGGCCAATTCAGGAGCTTTATGAAATAGGAATGAACTTCTATTCCGAAGAAATCAGTGAATTTGTGGAACAATAGGGTGGATCAGATGGTTAAAAACAAAAGTAAACAAGAATTTCAAAAGGGGTGTCTGATTTGCGCTGCTCTCAGTACGGAGAAAACGATCATTGTATTACCGTAGATTGCCCTTATTTCCCCACTTAACAGAACGGGTGTGGAACAAGATATTATTTAGGATTAAAAAGGAGTATGAAAATGAGTGAAAGAGTCCACTATATAAATGCAGATCAATTCGAAGAACAGGTGATAAAAAGCGAAATCCCGGTAATTATTGATTTCTTCTCGGATGATTGCCCTCCATGTGATGTACTGGCGCCCATATATGAAAAGATGGCTGAAAAATATGACGGACATATCCATTTTGTAAAGATTATGCGGCAGGATAACCGGGAACTGGCACTAAGCTTAGGAGTCACTGGAAGCCCAACCGTACTGTTTTTTCAAAAGGGGAAAGAAGTTGGAAGCAGGCTGAGTGGATTTATGACAAAACCTCAGGTGCGAAAGGCTATCGAAAGCATTCTGGGAGATGTTCTTCCATCGGTTACCATGGAACGTGTTGATTGCGATCTTTTAATTCTGGGTGCAGGACCCGCCGGTTTATCGGCCGGGTTGTATGCAGGAAGAGCAAAACTGAACACAGTCATTGTGGAAGAAAGCATTTGCGGCGGTCAGGCGGCAACAACGTATCATGTGGCCAATTACCCGGGAACAGCAGGTGCTGTGAATGGTAAAGATTTAGCGAACAATATGAAGGAACAGGCACTTTCATTTGGGGTCAGAATTGATGACCTGAAAGAAATTTTTGAAATTAAAGTGGACGGACTGGTTAAATATATAAGAACGGAAGATACGGAGTATTATGCCAGAGCAATGATTATAGCCACCGGTGCCAGACCCAGACCTCTTGATGCAGAAGGCGCATCCGATTTAAAAGGACGTGGTGTTCATTACTGTGCAACTTGTGATGGAGCCATGTATGAAGATGCCCATGTTCTGGTTATAGGCGGAGGAAGTGCGGCGATCGAAGAAGCGGTTTTCCTGACAAGATTTGCCAAGCATGTGACGATTGTTCATCGGAGAGAAGGATTCCGTGCGGCCCAGACTGAAATAGACGAGGCTCGTGAAAATAAAAAAATAAGTTTCCTGACAAACAAAATTGTACTGGAAGTTGTTGGTGGAGAGCATATTTTAAAAGAAGCCGTTATTAAGGATGTTCTAACAGGAAAAACAGAAATATTGCCTGCTGATGGTGCGTTTGTCTATATTGGCAATGACCCACAGACTCAAATGTTTGGTGGGCAAATCCGACTTGATTCAGCGGGATATGTGCTGGCTGGTGAAGATACCAAAACAAATGTTGAAGGAGTTTTTGCGGCAGGAGACGTCAGGACGAAAGAAATTCGTCAGATAGCAACCGCAACAGCCGATGGTGCTGTGGCCGCGATTATGGCAGAAAAATATATCACATCCATCAGATAGGACTTTGATTATTGTGATTTTATTTTTTCTATGATAGACCGTTAATGCAAAAGAAGAATATGGAGGTATTGATTATGTGTAGAGAACCAAAGTTTTATGTTTGTAAGCACTGTGGAAACATGGTAAACATGCTTCATGATTCAGGCGTGTCCATGATTTGCTGTGGAGACGAAATGGATGAAATTGTAGCCAACACAACTGACGCAGCCCAGGAAAAACATGTTCCTGTTGTTGCAGTGGAAGGGGATCAAGTCACTGTTACAGTAGGCAGTGTACCTCACCCAATGACTGAAGAACACAAGATTGTATGGATTTATCTTCAGACAGAAAAGGGAGAGCA
>JAENWH010000490.1 GCA_016650135.1 Peptostreptococcaceae bacterium | reverse complement strand
TTAGAGGGAAAAGTAAATTTTATATATGATAAATGTAAAATATAAAGTATATTCGACCTGATTTAAGAAAACCGTATAACGGGTTCTGCGATTTTTCTCGAATCACAAGTAAAAAAGTGAATTTTTAGAACCCACCTAAATATTATTATCAGTCTGAATTGAAACTTTTTTTTGCACGACTAATTGTAGATTGCTATTTCTTCAGAGAAAAAGGAAAAATAGATTAATCGCTATCGAAATGAGAGAAAATACGATTAAATAACAATAGAAAACTAAATTATAAAACTATGAAAAAAATCTTATTAACATTTGCAGCTTTTTTTTTGGTGTTAAGTCTCTTTTCTCAAGAGAAAACAAATAAAATGGAATGGTGGCGTGAGGCAAAGTTTGGCATGTTTATCCATTGGGGAGTTTATTCTGTGCCTGCCGGTTATTACCAAGGTAAGCCAGTTAGGGGTATTGGTGAATGGATAATGAACCACGGTAAGATACCAATGTCTGAATACCAAAAGTTCTCCGGGGAATTTAATCCTACAGGTTTTAATGCCGATGAATGGGTGAAGATTGCCAAGGATGCTGGTATGAAATATATAGTGATTACTGCTAAACATCATGATGGATTTGCCATGTGGCCTACTAAGGTTAACAAATGGAATATTTTTGATGCCACTCCATGGCATCATGATCCTTTGCAGGAATTAGCGGTGGCCTGTCGTAAGGCTGGAATTAAGCTTGGTTTCTATTATTCGCAGGCGCAGGACTGGAACAATGGCGGTGCCGCTATGGGTGGTAAATGGGATCCGGCACAGGAATACAGTATGGATGATTATATTGACGAAACTGCCGTGCCTCAGGTAAAGGAATTGCTGAAGAATTACGGTTCTGATGTTCCTGCAGTGCTCTGGTGGGATACTCCTGCCAATATGAATACAGAACGTGCTAAGAAATTATATGACGTAGTGGAAGCGATTCGTCCTGGTATTATTATGAATAATCGTCTTGGTGGTGGCTACGAGGGCGACACTGAGACACCGGAACAGCATATTCCAGCACAGGGTTATCCGGGGCGCAATTGGGAGACCTGTATGACGATCAACGATACCTGGGGTTACAAGCGCAATGATAATGACTGGAAATCCACCGAAACCCTCCTACACAACCTGTGCGATATCGCGAGCAAGGGCGGCAATTATCTATTGAATGTTGGTCCGACCTCGAAGGGCATCATCCCCCAGCCGGAAGTAGAACGGCTGGCGCAAATAGGCAGATGGATGCAGGTGAATGGTGAGGCGATATACGGAACAGGGTCGACGCCTTTTGGCACTGAGGTGGGAGCTTATAGTGATACCGAAAAAGATAAATCTGGCAAGCCCAAGTTTATTACAGAGTGGAACTGGCGTTGCACTACCAAGAGTGGAAAACTTTATGTAATTATTTTTAACTGGCCGTCTGATGGTGAGCTTTTGTTGCCCGGTCTTGCAAGTAAAGTTACAAAAGCCTTTCTTCTTGCTGATAACAAATCGGTAAAATTCAATAAGTCAAATGTTGGAGTGACACTCGATCTGCCAAAGGAAGCACCTGACAATATAGCCTCTGTGGTTTGTGTCGAGATTGCCGATGCAGTTGCAAAGGTTTTAAAATAATTATAAATTATTAAGGGGACTTCTCTAATTTAATATTTTGATAATCAGATAATTATTAGTATTTTCATGGTATTAAACCATAGGAAAATGCAAGCACAAAAATACAAAAAAACAGGAAATAGAGGATTGTTTGATGAGCAAGAAACACATCAAAGATTATCATCAATAGGGAACCCTTTGGAAATGGTAAGTAAAGTTATTGATAAT
>JAENWH010000478.1 GCA_016650135.1 Peptostreptococcaceae bacterium | reverse complement strand
GTGCCTGCAAAGCAAGGGCTCTGATATTTTTGCTGCTTTCATTTACTATTAAATTGTTCATAATTTACCGACTTTCTTATTGATTAAAATAACTAAAACAATTATATCCTATTTTATCCGTTCATTCAATAAAATAAAAGGACAGCCAAATTGATTGACTGCCCTTTTATTTGTATTTTTAATATAGATTAGCGAAAATCTCTCTTATTTCTTCATCTGAAAGTTGAACATAATTATTACCCAAAAGTCTCTGCTGATTATCAACAGTACTCTTAGTAAATTCATCAATTTGAGCTTCAACCATTCCATATTCTCTTAAAGGTTTTTTGATAATTAATTTATTAAGGAACTTTTCCAGTTCATCATAAACTTCAGATCCATCAGTGCATCCAAGAATATTAGCAAATATTTTGTTTGCTTTCATAATCTTGCCAGTTGGATTTTTTCTCATGTACATTTTGAAAACCTCAGTAAAGAACTGATAGTTTGCTTCTCCATGAGCAACATGAAAAGCACCTCCGATTGAATAAGAAATCGCATGAACAGCTCCAACTCCTGCATTTCCAAAAGCAATACCAGCATAATTGGAGGCTAAAACAAATTCTTTAAGATGATTGAATCTTTCATCTTTACCCTTAGCAACAATTTCTTTGTATCCTGCCATAATCATTTGAATAGCCTGTAATGAATACATTTCAGTAAATGGGGATGCCTTTGGTGATAAATATGACTCGATTGCATGTATTAATGCATCAACTGAGCTCGTTACAAAAAACTTATAAGGCAGACCCTTGATTGTTTCTGGAACAAGTACTGCAATGTCAGCATAAGTTTCATCAACAGCAAGTCCTTTTTTTGTATGAAGTGACTTCAATTCAGCAATTGCCACATTTGTAACTTCACTTCCGGTTCCGCATGTTGTTGGAACTACCAGCAACTTTTTAATCTTTACAGGTGCAACTGTTCCTGTAAAGAGATCTATTGATCTTTCAGGAACGTCAAGCGCAAGAATTTTACATATATCAACAATCGTTCCGCCACCAAATGCTACAATTCTATCAAATTCATATTTTTTCATTTCTTTTGCCATGGCATCGATCATTTCATCAGAAGGCTCGCCTGCTCCGTATTTTTCCTGATATATTACATTTGTGTCGATTCCAAGAGGTGCCACGTAAGGTGTATACATCCATTCATTCGTGACCAGCAAGTCATTTTTACCAATTTTAAATTCTTCATTAAATTCCTTAAATGTGTCAAAGTAAAAAATTTTAGGGACAACTCTTAATGCTTGCATATGATACCTCTTTCTTTCTTTCTTTTCGTTAAAATTTAGCGTTAAATCTTATTTCGAATTCACCTTTAAGTTCTTCTCTGAAGTCAGGGTGTGCTATATTTATGAGAGCTCTGGCACGCTGTTTTAAGGCTTTCCCCTTCATTTCTGCAATCCCGTATTCTGTTACGATATAATCAACATCATTTCTTGAAGTTGTAACCGCAGCACCCTTATCAATATAAGGAGTAATTTTTGAAATCATCGTTCCGTCTTTTTTCTTTGCAATAGAAGGCATGGCTATAATTGCTTTTCCTTTGCCGTCTAGTGACATAGCCGCGCCTCTTACAAAGTCAACCTGTCCACCTACACCTGAAAACTGTCTGATTCCAATACTGTCAGAAACAACCTGACCCATGAAATCAACCGCCATACAGGCATTAATACACACCAAATTTGTGCATTGAGCCACAATACATGGATGATTTACATAATCAACCGTTCGAAGTTCAACCATTGGATTTTTTTCTGCAAAATCATAAAGTCTTTTTGTACCCATAAGGAAAGTAATCATCATTTTGTTTGGATCGAGTCCCTTCTTTGAGCAGTTAATAACTCCAGCTTCAAAAAGATCAACAACT
>JAENWH010000060.1 GCA_016650135.1 Peptostreptococcaceae bacterium | reverse complement strand
AAATGGGTTCGGAGAAAGTATAAGAAAAGAAAACATAGACGAAGAGCAGAATATTGGTTAGGAAGTATTGCAAAAAGAGATAGAAATTTGTTTGCACACTGGAAAATGGGAATATTACCAACAGCCGAATGATGGGAGCCGTATGAGCTGAGAGGTTCACGTCCGGTTCTGAGAGAAACTAAGGGGGAAGTTCCCTTGGTTTACTTACTTTTTTATCCTATGTAAAGAAGTAGATGCCCCAAAATTAAAATTAGAACTTTGCGAGGAAATAGAAAAGAAATATTTGCTAAAAACAAGTGATGATAAGAACCGCAGTGGTAAACTATCAGATGGATTTACTTACATAGGTTATTATATTGAAGGTAAGAAGTTTTCTGTAAAGAATGATTCGATAAGTAAGCTAGAATTGGGACTTGAAAATATATTTGTAGGGTTGAAGCATAATAATTATAAAAAAGAATTCTTTGCTTGGAAACTAAATATACGAATTACAGGTTGCATAAATAATAAGAAAAAATATGGATGGTTATTCTATTTTTCACAAATTAATGATAAAAAATTATTATATCACTTAGATTGGTTAGTTGAAAAATTATTTGAAAGATTTGATCTTATAGATTTATATAATAAATATAGTATTAAGAAATTTGTTAGAACACTAAGCGAAATAATTAATAACCTACATCAAACTGAATATATTCCTAATTTTGACGATTTTTCTATTCAAGATAAATTAAGCTTTTTAAGCGATATAGTTGGTATTGATATGGAGGGGGTTAGTGAATTAGATATAATTTCTAAATTCAACCAAAAAATAAGTAGTTCAATAAACGATTTGGAAAAAGATATGCAAGATTTTTCTTGATATAAGTAGAATTTTATAATATGTTGAGGTGTTAATATGGAAAAACTAGATATTGAAAAGTTTTTGAGAAAAATTTGGATAACTAAAAAAAGTAGAATAATAGGTTCAGAGAGATTAAATAGAAAGGATGAATTTTTCCAAAAATTGAGTGTGTCTTATTCAATAATTATTGTTGCATTATCAATTTGGAATATTCAAATTCTAAATACTGAATTACAAAGAAAATCTTCATATGTAATTCTTATTACATCAATTGCAGTATCTTTATTTGCGATGTTTATTACTTCTAGAAATTATAAAGAACGATATTTTAATTTAAAAATTAACTATACTGAATTAGATATTTTATATACTGAATTAGAAAACATTAAGAGTATAGATAATATAGAAGAATTTAATCATAAATTTTTGGAAATAAGTAAAAAATATAATAATTTATTAATGTATGTTGAAAATCACAGTACATATGATTATCTTATAATAATGAGTCGTATTAAAAAAGAAGAAAAAAGTTCCTTAAATAAAGAACAAATAAAATTATTACGTAATTATAAATTTACTGAAAAGTTGTGTGCTATTTTATTCGTTATTGTCCCACCAATAGCAATTTTTTTACTTATAAAATATTTTTAAATATAAGAAATTAAATATACTATTCACAATAAGCTGCGCCTCCTCTGGTCATTTTACCGCACTCAGGACACTTCGTTAAATAGATTTTTCCGCTTGATTTTAATGTCCTCTGTCTACAATGTGAACAATAAACAGTATCACCTTCATCGTGCAGCTTGTCAGACTTGCCGCAGTTCGAACACTCTAACATAACTTTCACCTCCCTCTATAATTATTAATAATCCATAGAGGGATACTCTAAATGGCTCTTTTAAATTCTGATATATTTATAACAACATTTGAAGCATTTTGAAGTACTTTTATAGTCTTGTCTGAACCTATTTTTTTTGATAGTTTCAGAATAGTTAATGTATTGTCCACTCCAAGTGTTAAAGTCAACGTGAGTATAGATACTGCTGCCGCTGCACCGATAACACTACCAATACTTATAAATTTTTGCTGGCTAGTCCACTTGCTCATTTTACCTCTCCTTTATTTTTAGTCTATTATTAAAATAATTAATTGTTTTTAAACTTAATTCTACGCTTACTTGGGTTAATCTATTTTGTATCTTTATGTCGTCTTTTATAAACATGTCATAGTATTGAGGAGTATTTTCAAACCCATTGTTAAAATTAACCATAAATTTCTGTTATTTAATTATCACTAATTTGATTTTTTATCTTATTTTTTTTGTCAAAATGGTTTTTACATTTTATAAATACAAACGTGCCCATTCCAATTGTTCCAACAATTCCTACTACTATAATTTTCTTATATAAGGGGTACTGGCAGCAAAACGCGGAAATTATACGCTAAGGATTGAAACTAATCAAAACAACGATTTAAATAACTTTAACGTAGCTTTGTCAATTGTAAGTAGCCATGTCACCAAGTGGATTTATCAGTAAATAAAACGTTACACAGACTTAATACACTTACTTTGAATTATTTACTTTATAAGTTTACTTATGAAATGGCTTGAAACTGTATCGCAAGAGATTAAAATAATAAAGTAAATAATACGTTCGTTTGTTTTACAAGTTTTATAGAAACTATAGACTCCATTAATGCAGGTTTGTTGGTATTAATAGGAATAGTCTGGAGCTTAGAGTATATTTTCCGCTAAAAGATGCCTGTACCCCTGTCTTTGTTATTTATATCCAATTTACGATAATAATAGTATAACGCAAAATCGTCAGATTTAAAAAAATTCTTTTCACTTAGACTTTTCTCAAAAGGATTAAACTCCATTCCCCAATATGCCTTATACATTTTTACATACCTCCGTTTATCTTAGAATAATCAATAACATTTCTTTTTACTTTAGACCCCTTTTACCGTTAGCTGAATTAGAAAAAGCTTATTTCATAGATTTTTCTATGAAATAAGCTTTTGAAGTATGTTTATATTTCAGAATTTATATCCCAGTCTTGACTCCTGAATTGTGTTGGAGTAAACTGATCAGGGGCAACCTTTGCTTTGATTTTCATGGAAACATAGTATACAATTCCAGCTACAACCAAGTTCTGAACAGCTGGTAAACCCATCGGACTCACATATGTCGTTATGTAACCGATAATTATTCCCGAAATCCATGCCATCGTTGCCATCCAATTCCATCCATCATTCCTGGCATTCCATTCCTGTTTTCTAATAAAGAAATCAACAAACATTATCCCAGCCATCGCTGGATATGCCAAAGCAGTAAAATACAAGAAATCCATAAAGTGATTCAATATACCAGATAGAGCTATCGCTATTGCAATCAACGTTCCTACTAGTGTACTAATTGATCGTCCCTTACTCGTTTTAATATTCATTAAATTCGAAAGTGACAATCCCATAGAATAGTTGTTAACAAGTTGACTTGTCCAAGTTGAAAGCCACAATACAACGAATCCCCATAGTGGAAATCCTAGTGTCACCATTACAGCTACGATATCAGCGGTTCCTTGTCCTATAGCCATTATTGCACCTACATACATCAGTGGAAATCCTATTGCGATAATTCCTAGAGGTATTAATATATTATCTTTAATCTTTGGTCGTGCAAATCTAGTATAATCTGCAGCAATAACCCATTGAGAAACATTGATACTTACAATCAAACTAACTGCCCCTAAAAATGTCATTCCCTGTGCCTGAGGTTTATAAGCAATTATAGTTTCCAATCCTATATTTTTAAGTGATAAATATATCCCAGCAATAACTAATAACAATCCTGCTGGTACTGCAATATAATCAGTCCATTTCATTGATGAATATCCTATTATTGATGGTATCGCAAAAATTAACCCAATAATAGTAGTAAAAATAGCCCATATTCCCCAGTTTGTAGTGTAATCAATTCCAAGTAGGGCACAGATTGCATTCCCAGCAACAGCTGTTTGTACCGCCCACCAACCTAAACTAACAATAAATACAACTCCTGCAACAATAAATCTTGATTGAGCTGCTCCAAAGCTTGATCTTGCTAGAACCGACGAAGCGCGTCCTGTTTTAGCACCCATGTATCCATTTAGAGCATTTCCTGCCCATTGGATTACGATAAATGCTACAAACAATATCGGAAACATTTGCTTAATTCCAAATGATCCTACAAGCATTGATCCAACCATTAATACCGGAATAGAAAATTCCAAACCACCAAAAATCATCGCCGGTGTAAACCAATGTTGCCTTTGATTAAACGGAACTGCCTCTAATGGCTTGTCTACTATCTTTCTACTCTCTTTAATCTGTGGTTCTTCTTTATTAATTAATTTATTAGCCACATAATTTCTCCTTTAGCTTTTTATTTTAAAACTATGAATAGTCTTAAATTGGGTGTTTTTGCCTATCCCCCCGAAAAGGTAAGTTAGTGTTTTAATATGAGGCTATAACGGCATCCTTGGATACTTAAAAGTAATATGTTACATAATATAATCAAATATTAATATTATGTAACATTCAAATTGATATTCTATATCAAAATACAAAAAATCGTTGGTAACTAAGGAAAGTGAAAGTTACACAAGTACATTGTGTAACTTTCAGTTATTCTAAAAAGGTTAAAATAAATACCTTAAACTGGTATTCCATTTGCCTAACATACCTTTTGGAGGGAATAGGCAAAACTACCCAAATTCAACTAATTCCTTCTATTACTTATTTCAATAACCTCAAAAGTTTCTGGATTTACTTTGAAACCATAATCATCGTATGCTTGATCAAATGTAATGAATTCATTCTTAAGATCCATGATTACTTTTTCTAACGGCCTTTTCATAGGATCTCCATATCCACCACCCGATGCTGTTACCATTCTCACTGCATCACCTGTATTCAGTGGGTATCTAGGATACTTTCCATAAGGACCATCAATAGTTCCATCTGATTTTACTATCTCAAACTTATTGATTGAGCCTTCGTTTCCACCTTCCAATCCCCATGGAGCGAACTTGAATCTTCCAAATGTTCCAGTAAATGTTCCACCATCATTCAGCTGACGATAAGTTCTTATAACACCAGAACCACCTCTGAATTCTCCAGCACCAGCACCATCTGCTCGAAGTCTGTATTCATCAACGAAAAGTCCGTATCTTGTTTCAATAACCTCAACAGGAATATTGAAGGTCTCTCCATCACCTATACAGAACTGTGCATTCTCACCATCTTTTCCTTTTCCAGCTCCCCATCCACCAACTGATGGTCCAACAGCTATATACGGTTCTCCTGTTTCTGGGTGCTTTCCGGCAAATACAAATGCACAAACTGATTGAAGATGTCCTGCTGTAAGTCTTTCAGGAAGTAGTGGTGCCAGCGCTTTCCATATCAAATCTTCTCCTGCAATCATTGTTTCCCAATAAGTAGATACAGCAGCTGGTCTTTCAGCACTGAATATAGATTTCTTGTCAACTATAATTTCAAGCGGTACAAATACGCCATCATTAACATCCTGTGATGGGTTCGTTGCAGCTAAAAATATTGTTCTTACTGCAGATTCCAAACCGCAAAGTGCAACATTTATTGGTCCAAGAACTTGCATATGTGATCCTCTAAAATCGCAAATGAATCTGTCTCCATCAATTGTAACTTTTACTTGAATTTTGAACGGACCAAATCCCATACCGTCATCATCGATATAGTCTACCGCTTCATAAACTCCATTAGGCAATTTCATGACTTCTCTTCTTGAGATTTTCTCACTGTTTTTAAGCATTCTATCTATTGCAGACAATACGGTTGTATTTGAATACTTATCACATAATTCAATAAATCTCTTTTCACCCGTTTTTAAACCAGAAATCTGTGCCCACATATCTCCAATTGATAAATCAGGAAATCTTACATTTGCTCTGATAAGATCTATCAAGGCTTCGTTTATTACTCCCTTGTTAAACAATTTTATACACGGAAACTGCAATCCTTCTTGAAATATCTCAGTAGAATCAACGCACCATGAACCAGGATCTTTGCCTCCTACTTCTGTCCAGTGTGCTTTATTAGCAGAATATGCAACAATTTCACCCTTGTAGAATATTGGCATTACAACGCCAACATCTGACAAGTGTGAACCTCCACCGGCATATGGATCATTAATTATTATAATATCGCCAGGGTATAATTTATCTTTTTTACCAAATTTCTCGATCGTTTCTTTTACCATGAAACTCAATAATCCAATGAAACCTGTAACGCCGTTACCTTGAGTTAAAAGATTTCCATGCTTGTCAGTTAATGCTGACGCAAAATCCAGTGTCTCATAAATAACAGGGCTTTTCGAAGACCTTGCAACTGCTATGAACATTTCTTCGCCTATTGCATAAAGAGAATCTTTAATAATATCCAATGTAAACTGGTCAACTTTATTATTTAAATTCATCTACTCCACCTCCGTATTAATTATAAGATTTCCATATTTATCAACTTCAAGTTCCATATTAGGATAAATGATTGTTGACGTTGTAACTTCTTCAATTATCGCTGGTCCATTAATCTTCATTCCTGGAGACAATTTATCTCTTAGGTATATTTTTGTATCTATCCCTCCTACATTTTCAAAGATTACTTCCCTTGTCTCCTTTAATGCATCATCGGGATTGTTAGAGAGTACTTCAAGCTCTTTCAGTTCTGTCTTTTCTACTTTTCCAAAAGCTGTTAAATGAAGATTCACTATTTCAGTGAGACTTTCATCAATCCTGAAATTATAATTTTTTTCATGCTCGTTATGGAATCTTTCTATAATCTCTGGAAGATTGTCTGAACTTATCTCATCATTGAAAATCTGAACCTTGATCGTATGCTCTTGGCCCCAATAACGCATATCAACATTTCTTACAAAAATAATATTTTCTTCTGAAACACCCTTCTCTTCATATTCATCTATAGCAACTTGTTCCATATCATTCCATTGATTATTGATTAGATTGTAATCCATATTATCTAGTCTTACATTGAACGTCTGAATATCATCTTGTCTAAGATCTGTCATCAACATTCCCCATGCAGAAAAGACAGATGCTGCAACTGGAATAATAACTTTTTTAATCCCTAATTCTTTTGCAAGAGGAGCAGCATGCATTGGACCACCACCGCCAAAAGCAATCAATGCAAAATCTCTAGGATCGTATCCTTTTCTTACTGAAATTAGTTTCAATGCATTGAGCATATTTGAATTGGCTATTCTAATAATTCCAAGCGCCGCTTCTTCAACGCTTATGCCAAATGGTTTTGCAATCTTGTTGTCAATCATCTCTCTTACATTATCCATGTTTACTTTCATGTCGAAATTCTCAGGAGCAAGCCTACCAACAATTAAATTTGCATCAGTTGTTGTAGGTTCTGTTCCGCCGAATCCATATGCAATAGGTCCAGGTAGTGCTCCAGCTGATTGAGGGCCAACCTTTAATGAATTCCCCTCATCTATCCAAGCTATGCTGCCTCCACCATTTCCTATCTCAACGATATCCACAACTGGAACTCTTACAGGATAACCTGCTGATACATTTGTCTTCTCAATTTTATGATCGGTTGTTACTTTTACTTCTCCACCATTAATTAATGAACATTTCGCTGTAGTTCCTCCGATATCAAAGCCTATTACTTGATCCTCACCTAGAAGTTTCCCTAACATGGCTGCTCCAAAGATTCCTGCAACTGGTCCAGATTCAATCATATTTATTGGCGTGTCTTTCGCTTTTTCAAATGTTGTAGTGCCACCATTTGACTGCATAATATATTTGGGACACTTTATATTTATGTCTTCAAGTTGATTGTACAATTTGTCTATATACGTTGCCGCCACAGGTTTTACATAAGAATTCAATATAGTAGTGCTTGTCCTTTCATATTCCCTGAATTCTTTTGATATTTGATATGAACCTGTGATATAAACTTCAGGCCATAACTCTTTAATCAATTGAACTGTTTCTTTTTCATGTTGATTATTTTTATATGAATGCAAGTATACTACTCCCAAGGCTTCAATATTCTCTTTTTTGAAGTATTCCACACATTTTTTTACATCTTCTTTATTTAATGGAGTTACAACTTCACCGTTGTATTTAATTCTTTCTTCTACTTCCAATCTTAAATGCCTTGGAACAAAAACCTCTGGCTTTTTATACATGAGATTGAAAAGATCTGGTCTGTTACCTCTCGCTATCTCAAGCATATCTCTAAATCCTTTAGTAGTGATCAATCCTGTTTTTGCTCCTTTTCTCTCTGTAATTGCATTGATAATCACTGTTGTCCCGTGATTCAAACTCTTGATTGCCTCTTTAGAAATCTCGCTTTTTTCTATTACATTGATAACGCCTTTTTCATAATTTGGTGGAGTAGTATGTACTTTATTAACTCCTATTGATCCATCTTCAGCTATATACACTATATCTGTAAAAGTACCACCTATATCAGTTGCAATTCTCATTTTCTACCTCCTTCTACTTTTTATTTTTAACTAAAACCCAAACTATTTTACAATCCTTTTCTGACATATTAGAGCTCCAATGTTTTTCTCCTTTTGCAATATAGGAAAATTGGTCTGCTTTTAAAGATATATGCTTATCCTCAATCTGTGCCTCCAATTCGCCTTCGATAACAAATGAGTATTCATCAAATTCGTGTACTCCAAATCCTTCCTCAGGAACCCTTGCATTTGGCTTGAATATAGCCGTTCCAATTGTTACTTCATTGCCCTCAAACGAATTAACAATTCCCGTTATCATCAAATGATTTGGATATTCTTTAATATCTGCTTCAGATGAATTTACAATAATCATGATTAACCCCCTTTATATATATCACCTAAATTCCACGTGCATTTTTTATTAGCTTCAAAGAACACTATTTCACGAAGAATTTAGCCTATTTATTGAATATTTTTCCATGTCCGTCACCACCTTTCAATCATTTTCGATAAATTATTGTTTTCAACTTTTTGATGAGAATATTTATTAAACTCTGCAAGTTATCCACAGAGCAACGCTCATTTTTTTAGGTAATATTCTTGTTATGCTAGGCATTT
>JAENWH010000204.1 GCA_016650135.1 Peptostreptococcaceae bacterium | reverse complement strand
GAAAGCCATACATATAAAGAAATAAGTCAAATGGGTTTGGAATTTATTGGAGACATTCATGAAGAGGGCGTTGTAGAAGTAATTGATCTGGCTGTGCAGACATTAAGAAGAATCAGCCCTAAATATATCCTTGAGTTATCACACATGGATTTTGTTTTGGAAATGTTAGATGAATATAAAATGGCTGATGTTGATAAGGTTAAGATGATAAAGCAGATCAGAAATAGAAATATTGACGGCATTATGGAGACCGGGAGGCGATCAAGACTTTCAGAAGAGCAAATCGAAAAAATATGTCTGATCCCCACTCTACAAGGGAATGTGAGCCAGGTAATCAGCAGAGCAAGAAAAGTTGTGTTAAATGATAAAATGGCCATGGCTCTCAATACATTGGAAAACATTTACAAAGCCCTAAAAATCAGAGACTCAAGCGCTAAGGTTAAGCTGGATCTCTCAACTATAAATGATATCGATTATTACAACGGCGTTATTTTCAAAGGGTACATTGAAGGAATAGGAAGAAGCGTTTTGGCGGGCGGACAGTATGACCGAGCCATGCTGCTCTTCAATAAGGATGTTGATGCGATTGGTTTCGCCTTATATTTAAATGAAATCAGCAGGCTGGATTTAGAAGCTGAAGTAAAACCAGATCAGTATGAAGTTACTGACGGTGAAATGCTTAATATTGCATTGCCAAAGGGAAGGCTGGGGAACAGAGTATATGAGCTGCTGGCCGGGATTGGATATGACTGCAAGGATTTTTATGAAGAAAACCGGAAACTGGTTTTTGAAAACCCCGGAAAAAAGATCAGATTTTTGCTTGTTAAACCCAGCGATGTTGCAATTTATGTGGAGCACAATGCAGCCGACGTCGGTATAGTCGGGAAGGATATACTCCTTGAGACTTCACCTGATGTCTATGAATTGCTTGATTTGAAAATTGGTAAATGTCGCATGGCGGTAGCGGCCAGAAATGATTATGTGGATGATCCGGACAGAACCTTAAGAGTGGCAACGAAATTTGTAAATGTGACTAAAAAGTATTATTCGGAAATAAACCGGGACATCGATATTATAAAACTGAATGGAAGCATCGAACTAGCGCCAATGCTGGGATTGTCAGATGTAATCGTGGATCTTGTTGAATCGGGGAATACAATAAAAGAAAACGACCTTCAGATTCTTGAAGAATTCAAACAAATCAGTGCAAGATTTATTGCAAACAAGTCAAGTTATAAGTTCAAAAATGAAATAATAGAAGATATAATAAATAAACTTAGCGAATCGATTAGAGAAAAATAAATTTGGATTAAGTGTCAGGGGCAAACCTGGATGAATAAGGTCATTGCACAATTGAAATTGTATTAAGGAAAAGGAAAAAAATGAGCAGATTTTTAAAGAGCAGCTTTCAGGGGATGAAACCTTATGCGCCGGGAGAGCAACCCAAAGACGCAAAAATAATTAAATTAAATACAAATGAAAGCCCATATCCGCCAAGCCCTAAGGTTATAGAAGCTATAAACAGGGAAGAAGTGGAAAAACTCAAATTATATTCGGATCCTGAGGCAAAAGAGCTTGTGGAAGCAGCAGCAGAATATTACTGTGTGGAGAAAGACCAGATCATGGCTGGCAACGGATCAGATGAGCTTTTGGCCTTTTCTTTTATGGCGTATGGAACAAAGGTTTATTTCCCAAACATCAGCTATGGTTTTTACAAGGTATATGGCCAGATATTTGGAGAAAAGATAGAGACGATACCTTTAGATAAAGACTTGAAGATAAATGCGAGTGATTATTACAATCTGGATGGAACTGTCGTTATTGCCAATCCTAACGCCCCTACAGGCATAGCTCTTACAAAGGATGAAATAGAACAGATAATAATCAGAAATAATAATAACCTCGTCATAATTGATGAAGCCTATGTGGATTTCGGCACTGAAAGCGTGGTTTGTCTTGTGGGTCAATATGACAACCTGCTGGTAATACAAACATTATCTAAATCCAGAAGCCTTGCAGGAGCAAGAATAGGTGTGGCGATAGGAAATAAAGAAATAATTGGTGATTTAAAAAATATTAAGTATAGCTTTAATCCCTACAACCTGAACAGGCTATCAATCTTAGCAGGTGCAGCGGCATTCAAAGACAAGGATTATTTTGAGAAATGCTGTAGAAAGATAATGACCACCAGAGAAGAGTTTGTGAAAGATTTGGAGTCCTCAGGATTTGAAGTTCTGCCATCAAAGGCGAATTTCGTTTTTGCAAAACCTCCAGGAATCAGTGGAGAAGAATATTTTCAAAAACTAAGAAAAAACAATATACTGGTCAGACATTTTAATGAACCGCTGATTAAGGATTATATAAGGATAACAATAGGAACTGACGAGGAAATGAATGCAATCAGAAATCAGTTTATAAAATAAGAGAGAGGTACAAGATGAGGACGAGTGAAATAAACAGAAAAACTAATGAAACCAATATTCAACTTAAGTTGAATATTGATGGCACTGGAAAGTACAAGAATGATACTGGTTGTGGATTTCTCAATCACATGCTTGATCTCTTTGCAAAACATGGAAGATTTGATTTGGAAGTTGTTTGTAGAGGGGACGTGGATGTTGATGACCATCACACGGTTGAAGATGTGGGAATTGCTTTAGGTGAGGCATTTGCAAAAGCGCTTGGCGATAAAAAAGGCATTACCAGATACGGCAACATAATATTGCCCATGGATGAGGCCTTGATTCTTTGCTCCTTAGATATCAGCGGAAGAAGTTTTCTCGGTTTTGATGTAAAGATCCCAGCAGAAAAAGTTGGAACCTTTGACACAGAACTGACGAAGGAATTTATGCTGGCGTTGTCAAGAAGCATGGGGCTGACATTACATATTAAGATGCTGGAAGGTGAAAACAGCCATCATATCATTGAAGCCATTTTCAAGGGGCTAGGCAGGGCTTTGAGAGCCGCGGTTCCCATTGAGGAAGACTATAAAGATGAAATACCCTCAACAAAGGGTGTACTATGATTGCAATCATTGATTATGGAGTTGGGAATCTTTATTCTCTGAGCAGCTCATTAAAACATTTGAATATTGAGACAATTATCACAAGAAAACCAGAAGAAATAATGAATGCGGATAAAATTATATTGCCGGGTGTCGGTGCATTTGAGGATGCCATGGTAAAGCTCAAGGATACTGGTCTTGTGGGCCTGCTTATCGACCAGACGGGGATGGGAAAACCCCTTTTGGGTATATGTCTTGGGATGCAACTTCTCTTTGAGGAGAGCCATGAGTACGGATGTCATAAGGGGATTGGTCTGATCAAGGGTACAATTGCATCCATCCAGGAGGATTTAACAGAAAAAAACGGGAATGAGTTGAATTTGAAAGTACCACATATTGGCTGGAACAAACTTATTATAAAGCCGGGAGTTGGAGAAGATCCTATCTTTAAATATTTCAAAGATGGTGGGCATGTTTACTACGTGCATAGTTTTTACGGGCGTAACTGCATTGAAAACACAATTGCATCGTCAAATTACGATTTGGATATTCCAGGAATTGTGCGAAACGGAAGTGTTTATGGCATGCAGTTTCACCCGGAAAAAAGCGGAGAAGTCGGTTTGGGCTTATTGAAAGCATTTGCAAGCCCATTATAAGCATCCGACATTGGGCTTGCATTTCAAAAAGGCGTTGCAATTGGTGGGTTTTGACAAAACCAGCCTGTGGATAACTATTTGCTAAAACTTATCCACAGGGCAAATTTGAAGGAATCCACCAATTGCAAGGGTTATATTTTTAACAAGCCCAATATAGGATGCTTATAATGGGCTTGATTTTAAAAAGGAGTGTGAAAATGGAGATATTTCCAGCGATAGATTTAAAGGATGGTCAGGCAGTTCGTCTTTTTCAGGGGGATTATGACCAGATGACTGTATACAGCAGCAACCCGGTTGAAGTGGCGTGTGGCTTTAAGGAAAAGGGAGCAACCAATCTTCATATCGTGGATCTCGACGGAGCGAAGGACGGGAAACTTTTAAACTTTGAGACTATTAAAGCCATTGTTAAGGACATAAATATGTTTGTTCAGGTGGGCGGTGGTATTAGGGACGAAGAGAGAATCCATCAATATTTTGAATTGGGTGTTGGCAGGGTAATACTTGGAACAATAGCAACCCAGGATTTTGATTTTGTCGTGAAAATGGTTGAAAAATATGGGGATCAGATTGCAGTTGGCGTGGATGTAAAGGATGGGTTTATAGCCATAAACGGATGGAAAGAAACTACTGACATTGAAGGCATGGAATTTTGCAGGAGGCTTCGGGATATCGGTTTAAAAACGGTGATTTACACCGATATTTCAAAGGACGGCGGCATGCAGGGAACCAATCTGGAAGCCTATGAAAAACTGGCTGAAATAGAGGGACTTGATATTGTGGCCTCCGGAGGGATCAGTTTTGAACACGAGCTGGAAACCTTGAAGGCTAACGGAACCTATGCCGCAATT
>JAENWH010000402.1 GCA_016650135.1 Peptostreptococcaceae bacterium | reverse complement strand
GAACGAAAAAAACTTTAATTTTTAATAAAAATATAAAATAAAGAATATTATGAAAATCGATTTTTTATAAAGATATTTGAACCTCTCTAGGGGTACATTTATTTTTACTACAGGGGTACACTTCTATATTACTATTTACATCCTGTCTACCGGCTGAACAACATCCCTGTAAGCACTGCGTTAAACATGCTTAACTTGTCAGCTTGTCATTTTGACTAAAAGCGTATCAATCTCTTTTTCGCTCCATAATTTTCACGATAGTTACGGAATATTCAACTATTTTAGCCATGCTCACTCATCCAAGCCCTTAATTGGCTTTGAGATTCCAAAGACCAGATTCCTCACGGTTTCTGACCACGTTTTAGGCTACACGAGCCTACGATTAGTACTTTTTCCCAGAGGCTTCACCCAAAAATGGCTGCACCATACTTCAGATGCTCTGGTAGGATACTGCTGAAGGAACAGCAGGTTTTACAGTCGGTCGTAACTGACTATAAAACAATTATATAATACGACTTCGTGTCGCAATAACGAAAAATTGTATGAGTAGTGGCAGATTGCGTGGTACTTTCCTGTCAAACCGCTACACAGTTTGAGCGGGCTACAAACCTTGATATTTAGCACTTTCCCTGCCATTACTTATACAAAATGTTAGGCTTTCGTTATTTATTTTCTATTTTAAATCCATTGTTCAACTTATTCACATGGTCAACAAATGTCTTAATATTTCCAATTCCCCATTGAGTACATGTGGCAATAGTTTCATCCGATATCTCAATCAATTCGTTAGCTTTTATATAAAACCTTTTGTGTCCTGTTCTATCGAAGATTTCCTGAGCATTTTCTTTTGTTGTAAAAATCCCCATGCTCCCTTGAATCCAATTTGGAAAGACTTTCTCAAGTTCTGCATATGTAACTGTCGGGTTTTTCTCAACATAAAATTTTACCACTTTATTTACAAGTCTTGATTTGTTGTAAACAACTCCTTTAAATTCAAACTTAGAAAAATCTCTATTCGTGTAATTATAATTAAAGAAAGTGTCTGCAATTACATATATTTCATTTGTTTGCCCTCTAAATCTCCGAAGCACCATTCCTGCAATTGAAATTCCACTTTCTGTTTTGTAACCATCTTGTAATTTTCTTTGCAATTCTGGTGAAATAGAGGTTCCTACCATAAGTCCAATCCATTGAGGTGAACACTCATTTTCTGTCCAAAAATCAGGATGTTTTTTTATCAATTGTTCCCTTTCCGTTAAATAATCTTCAAGTTGATTTAATGTTTCTTGATTTATTTCATTGATTTTCAATTCTACAATTGCCAAATAATCCATTCCATATTTTGTAAGAATATCAATCCTACCGTCTCTATTTGAAGTCTTTCGTCCACTCTTTAATGCAATCTCAGCATCTAAGACCGTAACATCATTAAAGTTGTTATTGTCAAGTTTTAGAATTTCTTCATTCTCTATGAGATACGCTTCCATTGCTAATTCTTTCAAGAATGGATATTCCTTCAATTCAATGTTATTTGCTGTTATCTGTCTAAATATTTCCATCTAATTTATTAATTATCAATATGTACGAAGCCCTTTATAATGAAGCCTAACGAATCGATAACCCAACTCTTTGGGTTATATCTGCTATATAAGTTTGGGTTTACGTTCCATATTAAGGAATAACCCAATGTTTTACTATTTTTATAGTTACTGTTTTTCAAATATTTCATCCAGTGGATTCTTTAATTTATTTATACTAGCTTGAGCAACGTGGGTATATATTTCTGTGGTTTTAATGGAGGCATGATCAAGTAATTCTTGAATATAACGCAGGTCAGTTCCTTGCTCTAAATGATGAGTTGCAAAACTATGCCTAAGAATATGTGGATATACTCTCTTTTTTATACCGGCTTTTTGTGCCG
This sequence comes from Peptostreptococcaceae bacterium, assembly GCA_016650135.1. The sequence goes on along the minus strand of JAENWH010000402.1, from coordinate 496 downwards.
CATGTTTAATTACATGAGTTATGCTTTCTCCTGAATATTGAAGTTTTTTGTTTTGTCCTTCAAAAAGATATATATTAGGTTTGTATTCTTTGTAATAACTTCTTAATATTTTTAATAAATAAATACTAAGTTGTCCATATCTGTCCTTGTTCCCTTTCGCACCTCTTATTTTTATCATCATTCTTTTTGAATCAATATCATCCAATTTCATATTTATGGCTTCACTGCGTCGTAAACCACACGAATAGATTAAAGCAATCAAACATTTGTGCTTTAAATTAGTAGTAACTTTTAGCATAGCGCCTATTTCTTCTTTGCTTAATACATTCGGAAGTTTTAGCTCCTTTCTTGGACGATCGATATCAAAATAAGCTTTTTTGTTATTTAAAACTTTCTCATAATAGAATTTAATTGCATTAATACGTTGATTTTCCTGACTACGGGAAATTTTCTTTTCATGTATTAATTTTAAAATATATGCGTTTATTTCATCATG
>JAENWH010000348.1 GCA_016650135.1 Peptostreptococcaceae bacterium | reverse complement strand
GCAAATCCTACGGAAAGTCCGGTTAAAATAAGTGGGGTAGCAAAATATAATACCTGTCCCATTCCCTTACCGCCGGTGCTAAAACCACCTTTTAGAATAATAATAAATCCATTGACTGCCTCTCCGGGATTGGTAATAAGTAAAATTACAAATCCAAATGCGAGACCTATTAATATGGCAAATATAGAAGAAATAGCATTATTTAATCCGTCCCCTAAAACCACATCTTTTACTTTTTTCATACTGAAACCTCACTTCTCTTTGATCCGGCCATGTATAAGCCAAGCTCCTGTATAGTTACTTCGTCGGGTTTAACGTTCGCTACAATTTCACCTTCATAAATAACCAGAATTCTATCACTTATATTCATTACCTCATCTAATTCAAGTGAAATCAGCAAAATGGCCTTCCCTTCATCTCTGAGGCTGATCAGCTGATTGTGTATGTATTCAATTGCTCCCACATCAAGGCCTCTTGTGGGTTGAACTGCAATCAGTATTTCCGGGTCCACATCAATTTCTCTCGCGATAATAACCTTTTGCTGATTACCGCCAGACATACTGCGCATTGAGGTATTAATTCCCTGTCCGCTTCTTATATCAAACTTTTCAGCAAGGGCTTCCGAAAATTCATTGATTTCATTAAACTTAATAATCCCTCTGTTTTCAAACTCGGGGGTAAAATACTTTTTCAGGATTAAATTCTGACTCATGCTATAATCTAGAATCAAGCCATCTTTCTGTCTGTCTTCCGGTATATGGGCAAGACCGCTGATGTTTCTTTGTCGGACATTTAGATTTGTTATATCTGTATTATTTATTGAGATTTTCCCATTATCAATTTCCTCTAAACCGGTTAATGCGTAGACAAGCTCTGATTGGCCATTTCCGTCGATTCCTGCGATACAGACGATTTCTCCTCTTCTCACATCAAATGATACATTTTTAACTGCTTTATTTCCATGGCCTTTAGATGCGACGGTTAAATCTCTTACCTGTAAAACTGTTTCACCTGGTGTTGCAGGTTTTTTATCTGTTGTGAAATCCACCTTTCGGCCTACCATCATTTCTGACATTTCTTCTTTAGAAGTTGTTTCCACATCGATTGTACCTATATATTTTCCTTTTCGTAGAACAGTACACCGATCTGCTGCTTCTTTTATTTCATTTAATTTGTGTGTTATAAATAATATGGACTTGCCTTCCTCCGCCAAGTCTTTCATTATTTTCATTAATTCTTCTATTTCCTGTGGCGTCAATACCGCTGTCGGTTCATCAAAAATCAATATTTCGTTTTCCCTGTATAGCATTTTCAGGATTTCCACTCTCTGTTGCATTCCTACCGTTATATCTTCAATTAAAGAATCAGGTTCAACCATTAATCCATATTGTTTTGAGATGGCAACCACCTTTTCCCGAGCCTCATACATTTGCAGAAAACCATTTTTTGTCGTTTCAACACCTAGAATTATATTTTGCAAAACAGTAAAATTATGAACCAGTTTAAAGTGCTGATGAACCATCCCTATGCCAAGTTCATTTGCATCATTTGGGTTTTTGAGTTTAACCTCTTGGCCATTCTTCTTAATGACTCCCTTTTCTGGCTGATACATTCCAAAAAGAACGCTCATCAATGTTGATTTTCCAGCGCCATTTTCGCCTAAAAGTGCATGGATTTCTCCTTTGCGTAACTGCAACGTGATATTATCGTTAGCAATGATACCAGGAAATTCTTTGGTAATATTAAGCATTTCTATAATGTATTCCATAGACTTAACTCCTTCATTTTAAGATGATATATAACATTTTAATTATAAATTAAAAACAATAAAAAAGCAAACAGACCTTCATGCCTGTTTGCTTTTATTTTAATAAAGAAAATATTTATTCAACTACCGTAACCTTAACGACTGTAGTTCCTAATGCACTGGCATCAGCAGCATCTGTATCATTCATAAGCTTCACTGAACCATCTGCCAATGTTGCAAACACTTTGTCATAATCAGCCTGTGTAAATGTTGTGAATTTTGATGTTTCCATTGGAAGTGCAACCCCATCAGACTCAGCACCTAATACCAGAGATTCTCCACCTGGGAATGATCCTGCATAGTAATCAGTCAATGCCTGTTGAACAGCAGCAGCAAGACCCTTCATTGCTGAAGTGATGACTGTATCAGATTCTCCGCCTTGATTAACGTCAACGCCGATAACCTTTGTGCCTGCTGCTTCAGCAGCTGACATTACTGAGAATCCTACAGCTCCGCCACATGCAAATATTACTTCTGTTCCTTCAGCATACCATGAGGAAGCCAAAGTTTGAACTTCTGGAGTAGCATCAAAACCACCAGTATAATGGTATTTAACATCTACGTTTGTTAGACCCATTTCATTAGCAGCAGCTTCTGCTCCCTGAACAAATCCATAACCAAATCTAACTACTGCGGGAACTGCCATGCCGCCCATAAATCCAAGCTTTGTCATTCCATCTTTAACTGCAGCAAATCCTGCTAGATATCCAGATTGTTCTTCGGCAAATATGATTCCTACAGCATTTTTATCAGTTCTGAAATCGCTGTAGTCAGCATTATGCGGAAACCCATCAATTAAGATGAAGTTTACTTCAGGGTATAGTTCCTGAGCTAAGTAAATTGGCTCTTCAAATAAGAATCCTGGGGTTACAACAACTTTTGCTCCGCCTCCAACAGCAAGTTGAATGGCTGCAAGATAAGCATCCGTACTTTGTTCTGTTGGCTTATAATACTTATGCGTAATACTATTTTCTTCTGCGTATGCAACTACACCT
>JAENWH010000433.1 GCA_016650135.1 Peptostreptococcaceae bacterium | reverse complement strand
TGCTTCCGTTTTAAATTGACTACTCTACCAGTCTAAAAATCACTCCTGCTAAAGGTGGCAATTTTATTTTCATCGAATGTTTCTTCCCGTTATAGGGGAACTCCTCTGTTTTTATGTTTTCATTTATAAAGTACCCGTTACCGCCGTGCTCTATGCTATCCGAATTAATCAATTCCTTGTAATTCCCTTTTTTATCTACAGCTAATCGGTAGTCTGGATATCCTTCCGGTTTGAAATTAATAACCACTACAAGAGTATTCCCCTTCACTTTTCTTTGATAAATCAGCACAGATTGATTTGAATTGTTCACATCCAGCCAGTCAAAACTGTCGAGGCTTGTATCATTTTCATACAATGCCCTATTTTCTCTATAAATCCAATTCAATTTTCGCGTAAATTCCTGGAAATGCCTGTGTAACGAGAAATCCAGCATAAACCATTCCAATCCTTCTTCATATTTCCATTCTATATACTGAGCAAACTCATTTCCCATAAAATTTAATTTTTTACCAGGCTGGGTAATTTGATAAATGGCCAGGCTGCGGTCCCCTGAAAATTTGTTGTAATTATCTCCATACATTTTATCAATCAATGATTTTTTCCCGTGCACCACTTCATCATGAGATATTGGCAGAATAAAATTTTCGGAAAATGCATAGGCTAATGAAAAAGTGAGCAAATGATGATTGTTTTTTCTCTTGTCAAAAGGCAATTCAATATACTTAAGCGTATCATTCATCCAACCCATATTCCATTTATAATTAAAACCAAGGCCCCCGTCATAAGGTGGTTTAGTGACATTTGCCCAGGCAGTGGATTCTTCAGCTATCATCATTGTATTGGGGAATTTCTCAAGGATCAGACTGTTTACCTTTCTTATAAATTCAATGGCTTCAATATTTTCTCTTCCCCCATAGATGTTTTTCTTAAAGACATCATGTTCGCTGTCAAAGTTCAAATAAAGCATGCTTGTAACCCCGTCCACTCTGATTCCGTCAAAGTGGAATTGCTCTATCCAGAATATTCCGTTGGATAGGAAAAAATTTGACACTTCCTTTTTTTTAAAATTCGTCTTATAGGTTCCCCAGTGTTTATGAATTTCCGCTTCATAAATGGGTGTGCCGTCAAATTCCCCAAGACCATGTGCATCCATACAGAAATGTCCTGGTACCCAGTCCATAATTACACCAATTTCAACATCATGGCAGGCATCAATGAAATCCCTCAACTCATCTGGATTTCCAAATCTTGAGGTGGCACTGTAATACCCTGTCGCCTGATAACCCCAGGAGCCATCAAAAGGATGTTCCGTCAACGGCATTACTTCAATATGTGTATAGCCCATCTCCAGAACATAGGGAATCAATTCTTTTTTTAACTGACTATAGGTATAGCAAGAGCCATCCAGATTTTTTTTCCAGGAGGTCAAATTCACTTCGTAAATATTCATCGGCCTTTTCAAATGATTCTTTCTGTCAGGGTGCTTTTGATAATTCTTATCCTTCCATTCATATTGATCTAAATCAAATACGATGGAAGCCGTCTTTGGTCTGACCTCAGAGAAAAAAGCAAAAGGATCCCCCTTGTGAAGGAAATCCCCTTTTTTTGTTTTTATTAAATATTTATATGCATCTCCTTTTTTCGCTTTGGGGATAAATATTGTCCAGATTCCACCATTTAGCATTTCCATATAATCTGCAGTGCCATCCCAGTCATTAAAATCACCTTCAACTGAAACCGCTACGGCGTTTGGCGCCCACACCGTAAAATAAACACCTTCATTTTTTAAATCTTTTGAAAGGTGTGCACCGAATTTTGAGTAGCTGTTATAAAATCCGCCTTCACTGAAAAGAGTTGCTTCCTCTTGGGAGATAATGTTTGCAATCATAGATATCATCTCCTTTTATTTTTATTATATCACAGAATATGGTTATTTCAAGCCCAATATAAGCAGCCTAGACTGGGCTTGAAGCCCAGTCTAGGCTGCTTATATTGGGCTTCAAACCTTTAAAAACGGTGAAATAAGTTGAAATTTCAACATGAAATGCCTGTGGAAAGTTATCCACAGGCATTTTATAAATTTAAGAGGATGTCAGGTTGTGATTAGATTCCCTTTGGACTGCTGCTTTTTTCTGGTTCTGTACTTTTAGATGGCAGTGGAAGCACCCCTGCCAGCTCGCCGATTACATTGACCAGTTCCGATTC
>JAENWH010000265.1 GCA_016650135.1 Peptostreptococcaceae bacterium | reverse complement strand
TGTTTATGAGGAAGCCCGGTCGAAAAATCCTTGTCGCTGGTCAAGAGATACGAGAGACTGGAGTATTGCAGACAAAGTATATTTAAACCCTGAAAAAATTGAAAAAGCAGAAACTATTGAGGAAGATAAAGTATCATAAAAATTTATGGGTTTTATGACAACTACCTTGACAACCACCGCTACCAACGCAGCAACGATAAACGCTCCGTATCCGTTACGAACAAATACCCCAGCTGCGTATCCCAACAAGCAAATGCAGATGACAAGCCCAAAGGTTACGCCGATGGTCGCCCACAGATATCCCCCGACAGTGAAGCTGTGCCAAGTGATGAAAGGCTTGCCGTATTCGCTCACGGTGTAGTTAAACATACTTGACACATTGTCGTTCCACACGCCCGAAAAATCAAATCTGAGGAAAAATACGGTCAAGTTCACTCCAAGGATTACGGCAATCAAGACTGCCGTCGTCGTCAGCGAGGCGCACAGCTTTGTTCTGAGTATCCGCCGTCCGACTTTTGAAGCGCACCCCCTATTTCGCCAATTAATTTTCCCTAATTACCGGCATTTAATTGATTTGTTTTAATAGTGTCTATATAAGAAACAATCTCCAGGATTTCCTCATTTAAAAATTCCAACTCATCAGGATTAACCCAAGAAAGACCTAGTGTTGAACCATCTTCTGCTCCATGATGATATTTCTTCGTAATATCAAACAGCTCTTTCAACTTCTTGCATTTTTCTTTTATTTCATTGCGAGTTCCATTAATAGCTCTTGTGTATTCTGTTCCGATATGCTCAGGATTGAATCTTTGCTTACTTACTAATTGAAACAAACAGGCCTCAAGAACTGGTCTTAAAACCAATGCCTTCTTTCGGGCATTAGTTATTGAGTCAAGCGGAATAGCTTTATACAAATTGGTTACGCTCTCATAATCAAATCCATTAAAGGTAAAATTATCTGAAATCATTTCATTTTCAGGTATTTTTTTTATCTTAATTGCCTTATTTATCTTAGCTACATATGCTCTAAGGCCACCTGTATTATGCCATTTGCTTCTAAAATAAATACTCCTTGCTTTATTATACGAATATACGGTATGAGCAAAATAAGTTGCACGCCTTTCAATTTCTTTATACTTTTTCGAATCGCACTTTTTAATATATGCATATGGCCTTAATGACATTAATCCAAGAATTATATCATTTGGATCACAAGATTTGATTGCCGTTTCAATAAAAGACTCATAAACCATCTCATCTGTAGATAGGTAGTCATTAATATTTAGCTCCATAAAGCTAGATATTTGATTTGTCATTTCAAGTTTATTAATAGTAATTTTGTCATCCTCAGTGAAGTAGCAAATCCGTTCGACAAATGTAATATCATGCGACAGAATGATAATTTGATTGCTATCATCTTTGATTAGTCGGCTGATTTGATATGCCATAACAGCTCTTCTGCTTAAATCCATACTGCTGACTGGATCATCAATTACAATTGTTTTTTTCTCTAAGTTCGTGCTTGGAATCTCCGAAATAAAATATGCAAACGCTAAGGCTCTTTTTTCACCTTCACTAAATAAAGTTTGATTTCCGTCTCTCTTTTTATATTCTTTTGGCATATAGTCTTTTAATTGAACATAAAAGTTACGGTTTTTAACCGTTAGCCTAAATTTCACATTTAATTCTTTAAGAATTTCGTTTATCCTCGTTAACTTAATTTTGTCATATAAATCATCAAACTTTAACTTGATTTGGTTTATTTCTTTTTCTGCAGTGGTAAAGCTCTTCGCATATTGTATTGCCAACTCTATTTCGCTGCGCTTTACACTTCGGGACAGTTCAAGTAATGCTTTCTTATATTCTTTTTCTTGATCTTTTTCAATTTTCTTTTCAATCTTATCTATGTTTGTTTGCAATGTATTACCCAGGACGCTAATTTTTTTTATTATTTTATTTGCCATTTTAATTGCAATAAGGCATTCCTCACTAATCGATATTTTTTCAAATGGATGATCCGTCTTTTCCCACATTTTCTTAATAACCTGGTTATAACCAGTAATAATTATATCCAAGTCGTCACCTATTACGAGATTGTCCGTCTCTGATTTGGTAAGAATCTTTTTTTCAAATAGTTTACCAATAATATCATTATATAAACTTACAGATGCAATCATGTTGTCGGCATCCATTTTTTGAATGATCCCTCTTAGATTATCCCTTATTTCTTTTTCTTTTTTTAGATTTTGTATCTGAGTAAAATTTTTCATTTCTTTAAAAAATCGAATAGCTTCAGGCCCAACAATTTTTTGTCCACAATATGGGCAAAAATCCTCATCTTTCTGATTATTGTATCCTGACAAAAGCCATGAAATTTGATTATCATTAATATATTTGGACATGTGATTAGCGATCAGTTTTGAATACACCCTTGGGGTTTGCAACAAAATATCTTCAATAATCTTTGCATTAATAAGATGCCCTCCGTCTCTATAAGGGATGGTTTTGAATGCTTCAATGCATGTGCCGAGAAAATCTCTTACTGATGCGAACTTTGAGTCTTTCCCAATTTCTATTTCTATTTTTTTTTGTTCCTCAGGGGAATACAAGCTTATGTTTGAAACTTCCTCAATTTTTTTACCGCTCTTGCGTATGAGGGACTTGACTAAACCAATTTTAGGAATTGAAGAAAACCATGCCGAGTGTTCAATAAGAACTTCTTTTATTTTAGGTATGTATAGATCATTGATGTTCTTCTCTAACTCATTTTTTCGTTTAAGTATTTTTGCACCTTCACTCCCCATTGCTACAAGCGCTATATCACCTTTGAACTCTTCGCTAACCAAAACATAGTCTTCAATATATCGCTCATTAAATGTGAATATGTTAATACTTTTATTCCATTTACCTTTTTCGAATTTTAATGTCCCGTTGTCATCCTGCAATTCGATTATGACTTCTTTTTCGTCCTCATCCTCTCTCAATAATGTTTTTCTTTCCTCCAATATATCTAGCGCTTTTTCTTGGTTAGAAAGAGAATAAAACATATCACTAATAGTCGATTTCCCAGTTCCATTAAATCCAAAAATAATATTGCTTTTACTTAATTCAACACCACCCGAGAAGCTTTCAAATTTACCAAGGTTTTGTATCTTGCTAATCTTTTGCAACATCCTCTATCCCAACTTTCTTTAAATATTAGCTCTTTACGATACCTGCAAAGCCGTTTTATAATATGTCAATCTATCCGTTACCTTTCTATAACTCCTCTTATTTCATCTATTTTTTGCTGGCTCTCTCTGTATCTGTTATATAAATGCCATACCAACTCATCAATTTCTTTAATTAACTTTTTCTGCTCTTTCTTAGATAGTGTGGGAATTTTATTGATTCTATTTGTTATCATTCTTCTAATCCCAACAGCACTTCGCTCTCCTGCACCGTAGACTTCTACATATACTTCCCAATAATCATACTTTGGAAAATCTTCATCACATATTTTAGATATTTCCTTACCTTCTCTTGCGAGCTTAATCATTTTATCTGAATCACGTGAATCCATTTTATAAATCCTCCTTTAAATATTTTATAATATATAAACCATATTGATAACTTCTCAGAATACTCATACTGTTTCCTTTCTACCTGCTCTATGGTTTAATTAATTGCACTTCGAATATATTATATAATTACTAATCATCAAATTTCTCTGCGTGAAATAAAGATAATGCTATTAAAAAAGTGTCCTGATATAATTTAGTTG
>JAENWH010000258.1 GCA_016650135.1 Peptostreptococcaceae bacterium | reverse complement strand
CAAGCGTTAAGAGAAAGAAAAAGTCAGAAGCTGCAAGAAAAAAGGCTAAGAAATTTTAGTCATATGGCATAAAGATAGAGGTGTTTTAGTTGACCTTAAAAGAAATACTGGCAAATGATTTTAAAGAATCAATGAAAGCCAGAGATGGAATTAGAAAAGATACTGTTAATTTAGTTAGAGCTGCTATTAAGCAATCTGAGGTTGATAATAGAGTAGAACTTGATGAACAAGGCGTATTAGCAATAATCGCAAAGCAAGTTAAAATGAGAAAAGATGCCCTCTCTGATTTTGAGAAAGCAGGAAGAACGGATCTTTTAGATTCCTATAACAGAGAAATCGAAATATTAATGACGTATTTGCCACCGCAACTTACTATTGAAGAAATTCAAGTGATTGCAAAAGCAACAATGGCTGAACTTGGAATTGAAGGTGAAAAGCAGAACATGGGGAAACTTATGAAAGCTGTTATGCCTAAAGTGAAAGGATCTGCTGATGGCGGAGATGTTAAAAAGGCCATTGAAAGTCTATTCTAGACGTTCCAGATGGTTCATATGAAATAAAAGCAGAGAGTGGAATATTCCACTCTCTTTTGTTGTAATTTGCTGGAAAAAAATATATAATAGTTTGTAAGTAATTTACTGGTTTGCTGGTTTTTCTAGTGTATAAACATTAGGTTAAAACAGGAGAGAATTGGTTTGGAGGCAAATTTGGAAGAAATTAGAATTACAATAGAAGAAGATGTTGATAGAGGAGAGCTTTTTGGAAGTTATGACTCAAATTTAAAATTGATTATTGAGGCTTTTGAAGTTGGCATTATTCAACGTGACAATGAACTGATTATCAAAGGGGAACATTCAGAAAATGCCCAGAAAGTGATAGATGAGCTTATTGGGATATTGAGAAATGAACCCAAAATTGATAGGCAAAAAATTAATTATGTGATTGACCTTGTTAAAAAAGGAGTTTCTTATAAGGACAGCAACATCAACAGGGATACCATTTGTTACACGCACAAAGGGAAACCGTTAAAGCCAAAAACAATCGGGCAGAAGGAATATGTTTCAAGTATCCGGAATAAAGATATGGTTTTTGGAATTGGTCCTGCGGGAACCGGCAAAACATACATTGCAGTTGCCATGGCCATTAATGCTTTTAAGAACAAAGAGGTCCAAAAAATAATACTGGCAAGACCTGCAGTTGAAGCGGGGGAACGACTTGGATTTCTACCCGGCGATCTCCAGGAAAAGGTTGATCCTTATCTCAGGCCAATATATGACGCACTGTATGATATTTTAGGCAGAGAGAGCACATTGAGATTAAAAGAGAAAGAAGTTATTGAGATTGTTCCTCTTGCTTATATGAGAGGAAGAACCTTAGACAACTCTTTCATTATCCTTGATGAAGCACAAAACACAACGAAAGAACAAATGAAAATGTTTTTAACAAGATTAGGGTTTGGGTCAAAAGCTGTAATCAATGGAGATATTACACAAATTGACCTGCCGATAGGTAAAAAATCGGGGCTGATTGAAGTAATTGGTGTATTAAAAAACATTCCGGATATTGACTTTTGCTTTCTGACTGATGTGGATGTTGTAAGGCATGATTTAGTGAGAAAGATAGTGGTGGCATATGATAGGTATTACAAGGAAAACATTGAGAGAAATGAGGATTAAGAGATGAATATTATTTTCAGCGAAGAAACAATGCCAAGTGAATCAATTATTAACAGGCTGATTGAAGCGGCGGAATTATGTGTTCTGGCTGAGAATTTAGATCAGGATAGAGTTGAAATAAGTGTAAGTTTTATTGGTGAAGAAGAAATGCACGATCTGAATAAACTTTTCAGAAATGTTGATCACGTTACGGATGTTCTTTCTTTTCCTCAGTATGAGAACATGGAGGAGCTGCCGGAGGAAGGAATCATTTGTCTTGGAGATGTTGTCATCTGTTCTGAACAGGCGCTGATACAAGCGGATGAACTGGGGCATTCACCTGAAAGAGAGATTCTTTACCTGTTTGTTCATAGTATGTTTCATTTAATGGGATATGATCATATGGATAACGAAGAGAAAACGGATATGAGGGAAAAAGAAGAGACAATTATGACTAAACTTGGTTCAGAAAGGCAGATATAATGGAAAATAAAGAATTATACAGACGAGCTGTTGAAGCAATGAAAAATTCGTACGCACCTTTTTCAAAATTTACTGTCGGTGCCGCACTCCTGACAAAGGATGGAAAACTTTTTACCGGAGTTAATGTTGAAAATTCATCTTACGGTGCAACGATCTGTGCAGAAAGAACGGCTTATGTAAAAGCCATATCAGAGGGTTACAGAGAATTCGACCGAATAGCGATAACTTGTAATGAAGGTGCTGCATGGCCTTGCGGGATATGCAGACAGTTCATGTACGAATTTGGTTCGGATTTAAAGGTTATCACTGGAGACGATGAGGAAAATCTGAAAATGATGACTTTACAGGAATTATTGCCAGAGGGCTTTAAACTATAGAAAAAGGGGAAAAAATGAAATCAGGATTTATAGGAATTATAGGAAGGCCAAATGTTGGAAAATCAACCCTTCTAAACGCAATACTAGGTGAAAAAATTGCAATAACAACAGACAAACCTCAGACGACGAGAAACAGTATCAGAGGCATATATACGCATTACGCAGAGGACAAAACACAAGAAGATGTTCAAATGATATTTATCGATACACCAGGCATTCATAAACCAAAAAATAAGCTTGGGGAAGCAATGACCGGAATGGCAATTAATACTTTCAAAGAAGTAGAGGTAATCATTCTTATCATCGATGATGAACTTTCATCAGGACCTGGAGATAAATATATTTTAGAACTGCTTGACGAGGTGACGACGCCGAAAATTCTCGTTATTAATAAGATAGACAAGCTTGGACCAGAGAAATTCAAAAGAATTTACGAGGAATACGATGCTTTGAATAAATTCCATAAAATATTTGGCATATCTGCGCTTCAGGGTAAAAATGTTCCGGATGTTGTAAAAGAAATTGAAGGTCTGCTAAGTGAAGGCCCCATGTATTTCCCGGACGATATGGTTACGGATCACCCCGAACGATTTATTGTCAGTGAAATTATCAGAGAAAAAGCACTTATGTATCTGAATGAAGAAGTTCCTCACGGGATTGCCATTGAAATTGAAAGCTATAAAGAAACAAAAACAATAACTAGGATTGGTGCTGTTATTTACACTGAAAAAAAATCACATAAAGGAATTATTATCGGCAAAGAGGGCAAAAAACTGAAGGGGATTGGAAAAAGTGCAAGAATAGAAATTGAAGCACTTTTGGGTACCAAGGTTTATTTAGAACTTTGGGTCAAGGTGAGAGAGCACTGGAGGGATAGTGACTTTGCATTATCCAATTTTGGATATAGGGAATAAGTTGGATGTATATAGATACCGAAGGGGTAATTCTAAAACAGGTAAAAACGGTAAATGGAAGAAAAATAGTATTGCTGTTTTCCAATAAATATGGAAAAATCAGTGCAGGAACAAGCATCAGCGAAAAAGGCAGAAGCAAATCAGCTTTGGCCATGCATCCGTTTACTCATGGGAAATATGAACTGTATAAGAATCGGGATTCTTATAATATTAATGGGGCAGAGGTTATAAAGAGCTACTATAAAATAGGAGAAGATGTGGACAAATATATGGCTTGCTCTTATGTGCTTGAATTTACTGAAAAACTGGCACTTGAAAACCAGAGGGCTCCCGAACTTTTTCGACTGTTAATTGATTTTTTGGAT
>JAENWH010000076.1 GCA_016650135.1 Peptostreptococcaceae bacterium | reverse complement strand
ATCAAGATCCTTCTTTCCAAATGAGAAGAAGTTACTGCAAACAGTTAGGTTTTAAAATACACGGAGACCCATTATATATTTTACCAAAAGAGACGTTTGGTATTACCTTTTATAAGGAGATGTGGTATTTTGGGATATTAAAGCGAAATGACATTACATGGAAAGAACATAAGGATAAACCTTATTCATATTCCAGCTCTATTGGTATTAATATGGCTAAAGTGCTTGTTAATGTTGCAGGAAATGGTAATATGTCTAAACGAATTGTCGACCCTTGTTGTGGTGTGGGTACGGTTCTCTTAGAAGGCGTATTTGCAGGATACTCTATTAAAGGTTGGGAGATTAATAGAAAAGTTGCTGAAGCTGCACGTGGAAATCTGAAACACTTTAACTATGATGCGCAGGTTATGACGGGAGATATTAAAGATATTGACGAAGTTTTTGATGCCTCGATTATTGATTTGCCTTATGGAAATTTCAGTATGACAACCCAAGATGAACTACAATCCATTCTTAAAAATGCAAAAAGAATATCGAAAAAAATGGTCCTTGTTTCCGCTAAAGATATATCCGAGGAAATAAAAAATGAAAACTTAGTCATTTTAGACCGATGTGAAGTTGTGAAGAATAAGAATAATGATTTTACACGTTACATTTGGGTGTGCATCTCAGACCCTAGCTGAGATGTACCAAAGCAGGTGACTTATGAAATTGGGTGAATTATTAAGTAAAGAAGAACATAAACCAAATGTTGGGCCTCGAAATTTTTTTAAATATATCGGGCCGGGATTGTTAGTTACTGTGGGTTTTATTGACCCGGGGAACTGGGCATCTAATATTGCAGCCGGTTCTGAATACGGATATACTCTCTTATGGATGGTCACTTTATCAACAATTATGCTAATTGTATTGCAACATAATGCAGCTCATTTAGGAATAGTTACAGGGGATTGCCTTGCTGAGGCCACAAATAAAAATCTGAAGCCATGGCTGTCACGTTTTATATTATCGACTGGAATTGTAGCAACGATTTCAACGGCCCTAGCTGAAATACTTGGAGGAGCGATAGCATTAAAACTTTTACTCCAAATTCCAATTCACATAGGTGCTGTTTTGATTTTGGCATTAACTATATGGCTGCTTATAAGTAATACATACATAAAACTGGAAAAATGGATTATTGGGTTTGTATCAATCATTGGGATTTCTTTTGTCTATGAAATAGGCCTGGTACAGGTAAACTGGGTTGAGGCAATTCATGGATGGACAGTTATTCAATTCCCCGCCGGTTCTATGCCGATTATTATGGCTGTGCTGGGAGCTGTTGTAATGCCTCATAATCTTTTCTTGCATTCAGAAATCATACAAAGTCGCCAATGGAACTTAGAAGAAGATAATGTCATTAAGAAGCAACTTAAGTTTGAATTCCTTGACACACTTTTTTCGATGATTATTGGATGGGCAATTAACAGTTCTATGATTATTCTGGCAGCGACTACATTTTACATGAATCATGTAAAGGTAGAAGAACTGGAACAGGCACAACAGATGCTGGTTCCTATTGTAGGGAATTTTGCAGCATTGGTATTTGGTGTTGCTTTATTGTTTTCTGGAATATCTTCAACGATGACAGCGGGTATGGCAGGCGGGACTATATTCGCCGGTTTATTTGATGAACCTTATGATATTCATGATAGGCATACCAAAGTTGGTGTTATTGGTATATTATCAATCGCAACGATTATTATTTTTCTAATTAATGACCCATTTAAAGGGCTTATATATAGTCAAATGCTCCTTAGTATTCAGCTGCCGATTACAGTATTTTTACAAATATATTTAACGTCATCAGAAAAAGTTATGGGTAAATATAAGAATTCTGTAATAGGCCGTATATCATTATGGAGTATAGGCATCATTCTTACCATGCTGAATATTATGTTATTTGTAAGTTTCTTTAAATAGTGAAGACGGTACGCTCAGGCCATAGCTGAGATGCACCATGACCTAATACTTTTTTTCCCCAAAAGCCCATGAACCGGCGGCATAGAATATTAAGGTATATGCCACTAGCAGAGCTGCTTGGAAGAGCAACACCAATAAAAGCAATGACAATATAAAGATTTATTCTCAAAAGCAGTTGAGGTTAAGGATAAAGAACTATTTGATTATCTGATAATACAGGAGACCCAACATTTTCAGGTTCTTAATGAACTCGAAAACTTGCTCCGAAAGTCTAAAGAATGGGTTGAGTCTGCTGAGTTTGGAGTCAGAAAAGAATATTAATCTGAATCTCAGCCTGTTCGGGCGAATGGGCGAACTCAAGACTGCTAAAAATCACTGGAAAAGTTATTTCCCAGTGATTTTTGTTGCTCCAATTCATTTAATAGGCGCCAATATGTGATATAATAGACAAGAAGATATTTTAATATTGTCAATAGAATTTATATTGACTAAGTAAATGGTAGAACAAACATAGGAGCAGAATTCATATTATGGTTGATATATTTGAGAGAAAAATAATTCCGAGCTTCCAAGCATTACGGCATCGGAATTTCAGGTTGTTTTGGTTTGGGCAGTGCATATCGCTGATTGGCTCATGGATGCAAAATATTGGCCAAGCCTGGTTGGTTCTACAGTTAACGCATTCAGCGTTAAAACTTAGCATTGTTACTGCAATGCAGTTTTTGCCGATGATGTTATTTGCACTATACGCTGGTACACTTGTTGACAGGTTCTCAAAGCGTAAGGTGTTGATTTTCACGCAAAGCAGTCTGGCCATTCTGGCTTTTGTACTTGCCAGTATTACCTTCTTTCATGTGGTGCAGTATTGGCATCTGCTGGTATTAGCCCTGCTTTTGGGCATTATTAATACGCTTGATATGCCGACAAGGCAGTCGTTTTTTATTGAGCTTGTAGGCAGGAAAGACCTTATGAACGCCATTGCTTTGAACTCCAGTATATTTAACCTCGCAAGGATTATTGGACCTGCGGTGGCTGGCTTGCTTATAGGGCTTGTTGGAATTGCAGTCTGCTTCTATATAAATGCAATAAGCTTTTTGGCAGTTATTGCTGGCCTTTGGATGATTAAGTTACCTGATTGGGTGACCGAAAAGAAGAAAATTCGTTCATTTAAGGAAATTAGCGCTGACATAAATGAAGGGCTTATATATATTAAAGGAAAAGATATAATAAAACAGCCATTGCTTTTACTTGCATTAATCAGTACATTTGTTATGAATTTCAACGTTCTCGTACCTGTATTTGCAAAGCAGGAACTTGGCCAGAATGCAACGGGATATGGTTTGCTGATGACATGTATGGGCATTGGCTCATTCGTAGGTGCTTTAGCGATTGCTGCAAACAGCAGCTCCGACCCAAGACAAAAATATCTTATTGGCGGTGCGGCCGGAATGTCACTTTTCTTATTAATATTAGGATTCGAAAAGAGCTTTTGGCTTGTTTGCATAACACTGTTTATTATCGGTTTCTGCTCAATAATGTTCACTGCTTTGGTCAATTCCGTTATTCAGTTGAATTCAGAAGACAATATGCGAGGACGTGTGATGAGTGTCTATTCACTGGTTTTTGGTGGTGTAATGCCAATAGGAAGTCTGTTTGCAGGAAATTTGGCTGAATTCGCAGGTACTCCAGTGTGCATGATAATCAGTGGAACAATTGGTTTAATAGCGACATCATACACAATATTTATGATGCAAAAGAAAATGAAAATAAAAAATGGAACTAATCTTTTGTAAATAACAATGGGAAAAAGCCAATTGAGGATGAATGTGCAAAATATGAGAATTGGTCTAAATAGTAAAAGAAAAAAGAATCATTGCCTGATCACCAATAAGAAACTTAAAATTATTTTATTTATGGCAGCCATGCTGATGGCTCTCATGTTGGGGTGCGGAAATTCTGATCAAAATTCTGATATTACTGGAGGCACTGAACCCACACAAGGGACTGTATCAGAGCCTGCTCCTGTACTTACGCAAGAGGCAGTGAAAGAGCCGCAGCCTGAGTCGGCGCCAATAGAAACTCCGACTCCAACTCCAACTCCACCTCCAACTCCATCACTTGTCAAGGATTCCAGCTTGAATTTAACAGCATCCAACCTTGTTTGGGGAGGTATAAGCACTTCAGAATCAAAACAGATTGCTTTAACCTTTGACTCAGGCTGGGAGTATGATAAAACCCTTCAGCTCCTGGATGTCTTGGATCAATATCAGGTCAAGGCAACTTTTTTTCTTAGAGGGGGCTGGGTGGAAGACCACTCGGATCTGGCTCTGGAAATCGTCAGCAGGGGACACTTAATTGAAAATCATTCTCAGGAACATGGTCATATGAACTCTATGACAGAAGATGAGGTGTCTGCCGACATTATAGAGTCAACTAATATCATCAAGGATATAATTGGCTCTACGCCGACTATGTTCCGACCTCCATACGGTGAATACAATAACAGGCTGCTAAATGTGCTGGGAGAGCACGGCTATCAGTATACCGTAATGTGGACGATAGACTCCCATGACTGGGCAGAAACGATGAATGGAGTCAATGTGACAGAGCAGTACCTAATCGACAGGGTATTAAATAAGGCCTCGAATAATGGTATTGTGTTAATGCATGTCGGAGGCTACCAGACAGTCAATGCCTTGCCGGAGATCATAACAGGATTAAGAGATGTAGGATATGAACTGGTAAGGATGGATGAACTTATTCCTTAGTGACATTTACTATTGAAGTTTAAAATAGAACAATAATCTTTCTAATAATAGTAGTAAGGGAGGTCGCTATGATATGTTTCCGTAGTTTTACTGCTCCGCTCTGGGAGATATTCGCCGGCAATCTGTTGCTTTTGTTTTGCAGTTTGTGTTATCTTGCCTGGTGGGTTGTTTCCTTTAACCCAAATTCATCCGGTGGTTCGGCCGGTATGTTCTACATTGCAGCCGCTTTTATAATAGGAGTTGTCGCAATTTTTCTGACGTCAAGTGGGATTAAGTGGCTCTCTCAGGATTCAAAGAGTTTGCCGGTTAGCTTCATTCTGTTGGGTAGTGTTGCTGTATTTATCATTCTGCTTTTAGTCACGACTATCGCATTTCACCGGATGGTAACATCAGAACTCCTGATAATACATATCTGGGCAGCATTGGAGTTGTCCATGGTTGTCGTTCTGTATGGCACAGGGCACTTTGGGTTTGGGCGTGTGGCCATACTGTCGGCACTTATAGGAATTGCTTTCATCGCCAGTTTGATTTGCTACATACTTTATTACCGTCTAGACGGAACTGCAAGCTATTGGGCTGGTATGATTCCGCTGATTATGGATGCGTTTGTAATGTCAGTATTTCTAGGGGTGCTGGCAGTTTTGTAAACTGACGAAAATTGTTGCTATCTGTAGCTGAGCAAAATATCTTTCTAAGTTATGAAAATCTTGCTTATTACAGAGAAAAACATGAATAATATATAATAAAATTTAGATGTAACGTGTAAAATAATGAGGTGGGGAAAATGGAACAATTTAAGAAAATTACGGTTGAGGATAGCGATATATTAGCAAAGTATATAAGCACGAGTAAGCATAGTGCATGTGATTATAGTGTGGGGAATTTAGTTTTATGGTCAGATATTTATAATACTCAGTTTGCAGTTGCTAATGATATGCTTTTCATAAAATTTATGAATGGAGATAAAAATTATTTTGCATTCCCAATGGGCAATGGAGATTTGAAACAGTCATTTCAATGGATTTTTGCATATTGTGAAGAACAGAATATAGAATTTAACATGAGTGTTATTGAGTCAGATATGTTTGCAGATATTGAAAAAATATATCCTGGTGAATATCAAGTTTCCTATATTAGAAATAATGCGGATTATGTATATAAAACAGAAGATTTGAAAAATCTTGCCGGCAAGAAATATCATGGTAAAAAAAATCATATTAATAAATTTTTAAAAACAAATAAGGACTGGTCATATGAAAGAATTAGTGAAGAAAACACGGAAGAATGCATTAAGATGGTCAAAGAATGGTGCTTAGAGAATGGGTGCTGTACGGATCAATCAAAAGCAGATGAGATTTGTGCTGTTAGAAAAGGGCTTAGGAATAGACAAAAGCTCAGTTTGCTTGGTGGTATTATACGTATATCTGGACGAATTGTAGCGCTGACTATGGGGGAAAAATTAGGTGATGATATGTTTGTCATTCATTTTGAAAAGGCATTTGCCGATATAAATGGTGCATATCCAATGATTAACCAGCAGTTCATTATACATGAACTATCAGATTACATTTACGTTAATCGTGAAGAAGATTTGGGCGTGGAAGGATTGCGGAAATCAAAAGAATCTTATCGCCCGATATTCATGGTGGAAAAGGGGATTTTAACAAAAAAATGATGGTTTAAAAGCAAAGGGGATGATTTGAATGAATAAAAATAATCTCATTGAGAATCTAATATATATACCATCTGGGGAAGTAAGACTGGAAGGTTCACTGGAAATTCCGGAAGCTGCAGCAGGAGTTGTATTGTTTGCCCATGGAAGTGGAAGCAGCAGACATAGCCCTAGAAACAGTTATGTGGCAGATGTGCTTAGAAAACACGGTTTTGGGACTCTGCTCCTTGATTTGTTGACGGTCAATGAAGATTTGGATTATGAAATGCGTTTTGATATTGATTTACTTGCAAGACGTTTGCTTATTGCAACAAAGTGGTTGCAAGAGCAGGAGAAAACGCGTAATCTTGCCTTAGGATATTTCGGCGCCAGGCACTGGTGCGGCTGCAGCAATTCAGACTGCGGCAACATTAGGAGAGCAGGTAAGAGCAGTTGTTTCCAGAGGAGGGCGTCCTGACCTTGCATGGACATACCTAGATAAAATAAAATCCCTTACTCAGCTTATAGTAGGGGGATGTGATAATATGGTAATAGAATTAAACCGGCAAGCTTATGAAAAAATAAATGTTGTTAAATCACTTGAAATAATTCCTGGAGCTACCCATTTATTTGAAGAACCTGGTACTTTGAAAAATGTTGCCGAATTGGCTGCCAGGTGGTTTGAAAAATATCTGATTTAAGACCTTAATTATAAACAGGACAGGTTTTGAAACCTGTCCTTTACTATATTTTATAAGATTATAATAAAATGACGGTATATTTCATAATTGATTTTGAATGAAAAAAGGAGATGAAGAAATGATATTCACTGACAGACAGGATGCCGGTTTAAAACTTGCAAAAGCTTTGGAGAAATATAAGGGAGAAGATGCCATAGTTTTTGCATTGCCAAGGGGAGGAGTCATACTTGGATATGAGATAGCAAGAAAACTGGGGACACCTCTTGACTTGATTATAACAAAAAAAATAGGACACCCAGTGAATCCGGAGTACGCGATAGGTGCCATTGCTGAAGATGGGTCTTCTTTTTACAATTCGAATGAAGTTGATAATATGAACCCAAAATGGCTTAAAGAGGAAGAAAAAAGGATTCGACAGGAAATTAAAAGACGCAGAGAAAAGTATTTAGGAGAAAGGAAACCATATCTGGTTGAGGGAAAAACTGCGATTATAGTGGATGACGGCGTCGCTACCGGTTTAACATTAATGGCGGCTATAAATGAGATTAAAAAACGAAATCCCGAAAAGCTTATTGTTGCAATTCCTGTTACTCCTTATGATACTGCTCAGAAGCT
>JAENWH010000270.1 GCA_016650135.1 Peptostreptococcaceae bacterium | reverse complement strand
TCGCAAAATATTTTGGATATGTATTTTGCGTTTGATAAAATCAATCTTATATTGGAATAAAAAGGCTTTTATGATATAATTTTGAGATTATGGAAATTATTATTCACAGGAAGTAGGAAATTATTATGACATTTAAATTAAGAGAATATATCACCCCAAATTTTGCATCAGATAAATTTATTGACGCACCAAATGCAGTTATTATGCCAGCTCCAAAGGATATGGCTGCGCCCGTTGGCTACCATGCAACTTCTATTTTCCCGGAATACTTCAAAGTGAACGGCACATGGCTTCTTGCTGAAGATACAAGAATGGACTGTGTTGCGATCTATGAGGATAGTAAAATACACGTAAGAGAATTTAGAAATATAAATTGTGGAGATGCTGTCATAATGGGAAGAACAGAGGACGGCGAAGAAGGAATTTATATCCATGCAAATGGTTTTAAATCAAAGGAAGAAAAGAAAGAGGAAATTTTCTCCTTCAGGCAGGGAAGAAGTCGTGAAACGGGTTTTTCCTGTGATTATGATTTTTTGCATGAACTATTGAAACATGAAAAAGATGAGGGATATATTGTTTGGGTTCTAGGTCCAGCCTGTACTTTTGATAATGAAGCACGGAAAGCATTTTCTAAATTAGTTGACAATGGTTATGTACATGCCCTTTTGGCAGGTAATGCGCTTGCAACCCATGACCTGGAAGCGGGATTTCTCGGCACTGCACTTGGCCAGGATCTTTATACACAACGTTCGCATTTCAACGGGCATTACAACCATATAGATACGATTAATAAGGTAAACCTGCACGGATCCATCGAAAAATTTATTGACGAAGAAAATATTACAGACGGAATCATGTACAGCTGCACAAAAAGTAATGTCCCTTACGTTCTGAACGGTTCCATTAGAGATGACGGTCCGCTTCCGGAAGTGCATGAGCATACGTATGATGGCCAGGACGCCATGAGAGCTCACCTTCGTAAAGCAACTACAGTAATTGGGATGGCAACAACATTACATACCATAGCTGCCGGTAATATGACGCCGACCTACAGAGTGCTGTCCAATGGAGATATTCGGGAAATTTACTTCTATACTGTTGATACGACTGAGTTTGCTGTAAATAAACTTGGTGACAGAGGCAGTTTAGGGGCAAAAGGTATTGTAACTAATGTACAGGATTTTGTATGTAATCTTTGCGCAGGCCTTGGCATTTAAATTTCAAGTGAATATAAGTTAAGGTTAACGACATTACTGAATCGCTTATTGGTTGACAAGAGACGGGGTTATTGTTAGAATTAGCCAACAAATCAATTTAGGTAAAAGGGATATATTTGAAATTTATTTCCCGGGTTTGAAAGGAGATTGAAATTATGTTATGGAAATGTTCTGTATGCGGTTTTATTCATGATGGAAGTGAAGCCCCTGAAAAATGTCCAAAGTGTGGAGCTCCTAAAGAAAAATTTGAGGCATTGTCTGAAGAAGATGTAAAGAAAATTTACAATTCAGACCGTACCAATGATATTCATATGGAAATCATAGAGTTGGCAATGAAAATTAAGAACCTGGCAAAAGAAGGCATTGATATAAATCTTGATCCTCCTTGTGTTGCATTGTTTATTCAGGCAAAGGATGATGCCTGGGTAATTAAACAAAGAAGTAAGGCTGAAATTGCAGGTCATGTTGGCAAAGGTAAATGGTAAAAAATGGTAACATTAAACTTATGCAGTCAGGGCCAGCCTGGCTGTATTTTTTTGCATTTGTTGGGAAATCGTTTGGTATGCCTAACAAAAATAGAAAAGTTAGTCAGAATGATAATAATATTTATAAATATAGGTTAATATTACGGCCAAAGGCTACTCAAGTAAATGAGTAGCCTCCTACTCGATTACTTTACAATTTCAAAAATAAATGTTACGATAGTTTTGAAAAAATTATAAAACTAAGAGAAACGATACAAGGAGAAATCGATGAGTTTAGAAAATAATTTGATTATAAATTTATATTCAATCATTATTTTATTAGTTATTATTCTGCATTGCAGGAAAAATGAAAATAAGGAATCGCTGCAAAACAGAGTTTATTTGCTTATGTTAAAGTCAACAATGTTTCTTCTGGTATTTGATGTATTCAGCAGATTTGACGGACAGGTAAATGTGCTCTATCCTCTGTTAAATCAATTGGGTAATTTTTTCATTTTCGGATTAAACCTGGTTTTGCCATCCCTATTCTTGATTTATGCCCATTGCCAAATCTTTACCAAAGAAGAAAAAACCCGAAAATTATTTATACCATTAATTGCACTAAACCTGTTGAACCTGTTTTTCACCATATTATCTCAATTCTTTGGTAATTATTATTACATTGATCAAAGCAACATTTATCATAGAGGTCCTTTCTTTTTCATACCAGTTTTTATAACTCTAATTTTGCTTTTTATAACCTTTGCATTTATAATTGCCAATAATAAAAAATTCGAAAAGAGATATTACTATTCGTTTTTATTCTTTGCATTCCCTCCCACTTTAAGCATTTTACTGCAGATAATGTCCTATGGAATATCATTAATGCTGAATAGCGTTGTAATATCTCTGTTAATCGTATTTTTGAATATACAGAATCAAAGTATGTCGACCGATTATTTGACCGGAATTAACAATCGAAAAAGTCTTGAAGGCTATCTGGAGATGAATTTTTTATTGTGCTGGACACATCAAACCAAAATGACCTTCAGCATGGGATATGCTGTTTACGACTATAATCTTAAACTGGGTTTGAAAGAATTTCAAAAGCATATAGACTTATTGATGTATGAAGATAAGGGAAAATTATAATATAGATATTATGATATAATTGTAGTATAATAATATCATAATAAAGCATCGGAGGTGAAATTATGCAAATAAAACCGTCAACCATAATACGAAATGACTATGCCTCAATTTCAGGTTTAGCTCATAAAACTGAAGAACCAATTTATATTACATTAAATGGTGCGGGCGATTTAGTAGTTATGAGTATTGATGCGTATGAAGATCGGGAAAAAATGCTTGACCATCGGGATAAAGTCTTAGAGGCAGAATTCTCCAGACTTGCGGGCGAGCCGACATATACAGTTGAACAAATTAGAAATCAGTTAAAGGAGAAGTACGCCAATGCCGAAATTCAGGGTTGAGATACTTAATCCAGCCAAAAATGATATTAACCAAATAGCGCAATATCATTTAATGGCTGTCGGTCCAAAATCTGCATCAAAGATTACTGATAAACTTCTTGATTCCATTGAGGAACTTGGAGACTATCCGATGATTGGGGCAGAACACCCTGACTCAGATTTGAGCAAACGAGGATATAGAAAACTTGTTTGCGGCGAATATATTTGTGTTTATCGTATAATTGATAACACTGTGTATATTTATCGTGTCGTTCATGGTGCAACTGATTATCCAAAACTATTTAAATGACCTTAAATGACCTTAAATGACCTTAAATGATAAAGCGGTTAATTCCAATTATTAAACACCAGGAGCAAATTGTCTTCTGGTGTTTTTCTGTGCTTTCAGATAGGGTTTGAGAGCACCGGATTCTATGGTGCGCTCAGGCCCTAGCTGAAATGCCTGATTCTGTACGGAACCTGTGGATAACTATCCACAGGTGTTTTTAATTGAAATTTAAACATATTCGAGCATTTTGAATCAGATGAAGCCCATTATAAGCATCCGACATTGGGCTTGAAGCCCAATG
>JAENWH010000139.1 GCA_016650135.1 Peptostreptococcaceae bacterium | reverse complement strand
TATAGGATGATTTATGTGAACTTTTTCCCCTGCGATATAGATTTCTCCAGTTGTTTTTTTTATTGCACCAAATATTGCTTTAACTAGTTCTGTTCTACCTGCCCCCACAAGTCCACTAATACCTAGGATTTCCCCTTTACGTAATGACAAGGAGACGTCATTGACTTTTGATCCAACTGATATATGTTCTGCACGCAAAATTTCCTCGCCGATCTCAACTTGTGTCTTTGGAAATACCTCAGTTATCTCGCGACCTACCATATGATGAACAAGCGATTTCTCATTTAACTCACCTATATCCCATGCACCTATCAACTTCCCGTCGCGGAGTACTGTAACTCTTTCTGCAACTGAAAAAATTTCTTCCATATGGTGGCTTATAAAAATTGTAGCAACACCTGATTTTTGCAAACGGCGAACATTGGCAAATAACTGTTCCGACTCATATTTATTTAATGATGAAGTGGGCTCATCAAGAATTAATATTGAAACATCACGAGAAAGAACTCGTGCAATAGCAACCAGTTGTTGGTCAGCCACTGATAATGAACCTACTTGAGTTTTTGGAGAGATGGAGCAATGTAACATGTTTAGCACGTCTTCTGCTTTTTTCTCCATATTTTTAAAATTGATGATTCCTCTTCTGGTTGTTATGAAATGATTCATAAAAATATTCTCAGCAACACTCAAATCGGGTATTAAATCAAGATTCTGATACACAGTTCCAATACCAAAACCTATTGCTACCTGGGGATTTTCAATCTCTACCTCTTTATTCTTTATCAAAATAGATCCAGCGTTTTTTTGGTAAACACCTGAAAGAATTTTCATTAGGGTTGATTTCCCTGCCCCATTCTCTCCTACAATTGAGTGTATCTCTCCAGCTTGAATCGACAATGAAACATCGTCAAGAGCAAGAACCCCAGGGAACTCTTTTGAAATATTGCGCATTTCCAATATCGGTTGCATTTCCAATTTTACCGTCCTTTGTCCAATTTCATAAAATACTGGCTACTGAGTTTCGTTCGATCAACTCGTTTTTCAAATCATATTCTGGAATTGTGATTTCAAACCCCAGCATCCTTAGCAATGTATATGCTGCGAATTCACCCATATCGTTTTTTGGATGGTCGATTGTTGTAAGTCTCGGGTTAATTAGCTTTGAAAATAAGATATTATCAAAGCCGATTATAGAAAAATCCTCTGGAATTGCTACATTATTCTCTTGGGCTTGCTGGATAAAACCCAGAGCCATAACATCGTTTGTAGCAAACACAGCAGTTGGAGGATTTGAGAGCTTTGAAAAATAATCAAAGGCATCTCTTCCTTCTTCAAAGGAAAAGTCTCCAACAAAGATATACTCTTCATTCACGGGTATTCCATGTTTTTTAAGTGCTGACACAAACCCTTCTTTACGCCGCAGGTTTGCTAAAACATTTTCAGGTCCCTCAATCAATCCAATCTTTTGATGTCCTTTACCAATCAAATAGTCTATTGCTTTAACTGCTCCTGACCAGTTGTCCAAATATACTTGAGGAACTTCTGCAAAACGAACATTTCTATCCACTACAACAAGCGGTATTTCTCTGCTGACCATTTTTAAGTAGTCATCATCTGCTCGTGGTACATAAACAATTATGCCATCAACAATCTTTGACATACCAAGATCAACTAGTGATTTTTCTCTGTTAATTCTGCCAGAAGAATCACCAAACAGAACATTAAACCCATTACTTCTGAGAATTCTTTCACTTCCTTTTAACATTTCAGCAAAAAAGAAGTTTTCTATATCCGGAACAATAATTAAAATATTATTTGTTTTTCGAGTAACTAAGCTTTGAGCCAGAGCATTTGGGCGGTAATTAAATTCCTCTATAGCTTCTTCAATCCGTTTACGCGTTTCCATATTGACACAACCAGAATTCTTTATGGCCCTTGATACTGTCATTGTTGATACATTAGCTCTTTCAGCTATATCTTTTAAAGTAGCCATTCTTTTTCCTTTGCAAATATGATCAAATAGTGTTATTCTAAATATGTTATCGCTAACATGTTATCGCTAACATAACAATAGCATCACAGTTAGCGTTTGTCAATTTATTTTTTTAAGGAGCTAAAGTATGACTAATGATTTACAAACAAGCATCGTTTCGTTAATTAAAGCTAATGATGGAATTCTGCAAATGAAACCGTGTTGGGTAACACGAGATTTTTTACCACCAGGGAAACGACTGGGACTTACTGAAGCAGAATATGATGCTGGAGACAGGGGCTATATCTGTGAACGGTGGATAGTTTCAGAAACTCAAGCAGACAACACAATTAAGACTAAGAATGAAGGCCAATCCTTCATTATTAACAAAGAGGGAGATGATATTTTGCTTCCTCATGCATTGGAGGCATGTGGAGAGATGATTCTTGGTACTGAATATTGGAAAAACCATAAAAACCTAAATCGTTTACTCAAGATATATGATTATAAAAATAGACTTTTTTACCATATTCATCAAAAGGATGAAGATGCCAAAAAAGTTGGATTAAACTCAAAAGAAGAAGCTTATTATTATCTTGATAAAGACCTAGGGAACCATCCTGAAACCTTTTTTGGAGTGCATCCTTATATTGTACGTGATAACTTGCAAGAACAGATTTTTGTACCATATCTTGAGAAATGGGAAGGTGAAGAGATTTTGAAACATTCTTTTGCCTATTTGAATGTACCGGGTGAAGGTTTCCATCTCCCTGCTGGAATACTCCATGCACCAGGAACAGCGTTAACACTTGAATTACAAGAATCTTCAGATGTAATGTCAGTGTTACAAGCTGAAATTGATGGTATTCCCATGAATAAAAACTTGCTTACAAAAGATGTTGCTCCAGAAGAGTGGGAAGCAAAAAAAGAGAGATCAGTACTTGATCTTATCGATTGGGAGGCTTGTGCAGATCCAGCCTTTTATGAACACCACCACCTAAAACCTCTTCTTATTGATGCTCAACCTCTAGATGGAGTTGTTGAAGAGTGGATTTGGTATAACTCTACGAAATTTAATGGGACTCGTATTACCATTGAGTCGGGAAAGAAATATGTAAGTAAAGCTAATGGTGTCCATGGTCTCTTTGTTTGGCGTGGAAAAGGAATGATAGAAAACAAGGTGGTAGAGGGGCAAAAAGTTTCTTTATCTGAATCGAATGATGAGTTTTTAGTATGTCATGATAAGGCTGTCTCTGGAGTGACAATTACAAATACAGGGAAAGAGCCCTTGGTATTATTTAAGTTTTTTGGTCCTGACATTAACAACAACATTGTTCCTTATATCTAAGAGATATGATGCAAGAGAACACAATGAAAATTGTTGCCTTGCATATATGAGTAAGAACAAAATGGGGTAAGACTGTTTACAAAAGGTAAAAACTTATGAGACAATTCTGCTCCAATGTCATGGTAATAATTTTGCGATAACGTTGTGTTATTTTTCAAACTGTATTTGACCCGATAGAAAGAAACAGAAAAATACGAAATTCTGAGTAAGGATAACCATTACAACAAGGTGTATTTAAATAATATACAAGGAGTCTATTATGAACAATAAATTAGCCATACACTATGGTAGTTTTGTAACTAACTGGAACAACGACCAGATGCCTCTGATTTCTCGAGTGAAGTCAATTGGATTTGATATGTTGGAATTTGGTGCTTTATATTTGAGAAACCTGAATGATGAACAGATTAAAACTTTTAAAAATGAAGCTGAAAAATATAATATAGCACTGACTTTAAGCTTGGGATTAAGTCCGGTGCAAGATATTGGATCTCCAAATAAAGAATACAGAAAAGCGGGTATGAACGTTTTGAAGGATGTGGCATTAGCAATGACCAAATGTGGAATATCTGACTGTAGTGGAATTATCCATGGTTCCTGGAATGGTAAGATTGATTCTTATGATGAAAAGAAAGAATATTGGGAAAATAGTGTTACTTCTATGAAAGAAGCCTCAAAGGTTTTTTCTGATTTAGGTGTATATTTTAATATTGAAGTAGTTAACCGATTCGAGAATTTTCTTATAAATAGCTGTGATGAAGCATTGGCTTACCTTGACGAAGTTGACTCTCCTAATCTTGGAATTCATCTGGATACGTTTCATATGAACATAGAGGAAGATTCTATGGTTTCTGCAATTTTCAAAGCAAAAGATAGACTCCGTTATTTTCATATCGGTGAAAATAATAGGAAATTTCCAGGATTAGGATCGATGCCATGGAAGACCATATTTGAAACTTTGAAAATTATTGAGTATAAAAATCCCATTGGAATGGAACCTTTTGTCAGACCCGGTGGTGAAGTTGGTTCTGCTGTCAGTCTTTACCGAGAGATTATGAAAATAACGGATTATGACGAACATCTTAAGGATTCAATTACATATATTAGAAATCTCATGGCTTAAATACTAGCATTAATAAGGACGGCAGACTGTTTCAGTCTGCCGTCCTTTCACCCCTATCCTGCTTGACAATGCTTAGTAGTTCTTTGCAACAATCTCAAAATAGTGCGGTTGACTGATATGGTGTAAGAAAGAAAAACATCCCTACCGCGGAAACGGTAAGGTATTTTTGCCTTCCCACGGTAAACAGTTTTTTTTAGGCAGAACCCCTAAAAATAGACACTTTCGGCACAAAAGAACTCATAAAAGGGTGACACCATAAAATCATCTGACGCTATAATGGTAGGTAAATTTTTCGATAATTCACTATTCAGAATTCAGGATGGATCCTGCTGTCTATAGGGTTACGAATCGCTCAAGGACAATACCCGGCTTCACAAAAGGTGAAGTACAGAAATTGCTAGATTGTTGCAATCAAGAAAATGAGATAAACTGCCGAATCTATGCGATCATACTGATTGCGGTGACGACGGGTCTGAGAGCATGTGACATTGCAACGTTACAAAGGCAAGATATAGATTGGAAGAATCTAACAATAGCCATACGGCAACACCTCAAAAAACTATTCCAATCCAAGGATGGGCAATTAGTTCACAGTTCTTTCTGCTTTGCAACAGTGCAGGAATAGAGAAGAAGGAAGGAAGAGCTTTCCATGGGTTGCGACGTTCGGCAGCTACCTGGCTCTCAGAAGTTGATATGGAGCCCCATGAAATATACCTTTTCCTAGGGCATTCCTCCTTCATTTCTGTAAACAAGTACATCGCCACCAATCCGGAGATGGCAAGATGTACTCTGGGATTCGAAGGTATCCCTCTCAAAAGCGAGGTGTACCATGGCTAACCTAAAAAGCTTTCTTGCTGATCAGTCCATGAATATATCGAGTTTCGCAGTTCATTGGGATATTCAAAAAAAAGCCTAGGGGAAAAGACAGCTACCTTTGACCGGTTCCTTTATGAGCAGTATCCCAGCCATAGAAGACTCCCATAAAATACATTTTTGGGTGCATTAGCGGTGCCGAAGAACCGGGAATACGAAAAACTACAAGACTAGAACTTTATGGCAACCTTGTAATCACCATGCTTGCCTGTAGCATATTCGAAAGCCTTCTGCCAATCCTCAAGGGAGAACATGGAGCTGACCACACCATCGGTTGCCAAGTTCCCATTATGGATATTCTCGATTACGAAGGGAAAACAGTAGGGACTCAAGTGTGCGCCCAGCACATCCAGTTCCTTGCGGTCTCCGATGATCGACCAGTCAAGGGTAGTAGGTTCTGCAAACACAGAGAACTCTACAAACCTGCCAAGCTTGCGGATCATCTGCATTCCCTGCACAACT
>JAENWH010000418.1 GCA_016650135.1 Peptostreptococcaceae bacterium | reverse complement strand
GTGCGGAGTCCCTTTTCATTCATCGGATGTTTATATTGCAAAACTTATTGAAAAAGGGTACAAGGTGGCAATCTGTGAACAGATTGAAGATCCTGCCTCTGCAAAAGGTATCGTAAAGCGCGAAGTGGTTCAGGTAATTACGCCAGGCACTGTAATAAGTCAAACTATGTTAAATGAAAAAGAAAATAATTACCTGGCTTCAGTATTTATTGATGATAAAGGTGTCGGTTTGTCCTACTGTGATATTTCAACTGGAGAACTTCGTGTAACTGACATTAATGAATTCGATACAATTGATACAATAATTAACCAATTGGTCAGAATAAAGCCTAAGGAAATAATAATCAATAATTCCGCGGAAAAAATCTGCAGTATAGAGGAGCTTAAGCTGCTTACTGATTCCTATGTTAATATATTAGATGATTCTTATTATGCAAATAGTTCAGCTAACTATTCAATATTAAGACAGTTTCATGTAAAATCAATTTTAGGTATTGGGATGAGAGAATGTGAAGTGGCTGTAAATTCACTTGGTGCACTTCTTTCCTACCTGTTTGAGACACGGAAACAAAGTTTGAGTCATATAACGCACGTAAATTATTATGATATAGGCAGTTATATGAGTCTGGATAAAGCAACAATAAAAAATTTAGAACTGACTGAGACTTTGTATGAAAAGAAAATTTCGGGATCATTATTAGGAATTCTCGACAAGACTAATACTGCAATGGGCTCCAGAAGGCTGAAGCAATGGATCAAAGAACCTTTAAATAAGGCACCAGACATCCAGAAAAGACTTAACGCAGTCGAAACTCTTGTTGACGACATTCTCTTGAGGAATAATATTAAAGATAGCTTAAAGCGAATTTATGACCTCGAAAGATTAGTTGGAAGAGTAGCATTTGGTAATACAAACGGAAAAGATCTGATTGCTTTAAAAAATTCAGTTTCGATTCTTCCCGAAATTAAAAGTAATCTTAAAAATTGCGGAAATGATTTTCTCGAAGAAATTGAAAATGGTATTAATTCTCTTGATGAAATTTATCGTATAATTAACACATCAATCGTCGAAGAACCTGGCTTTACAATTAAAGAAGGCGGTTTAATAAAGGCTGAGTATTCAGAGGAACTTGATGAACTTAAATTTTCTATTAAAGACGGCCAAAACTGGATTGCCGGATTAGAAAACATTGAAAAAGAAAGAACAGGAATAAAAAATATAAAAGTGGGATTTAATAAGGTATTTGGCTTCTATATTGAAATAACCAGATCCAATTATGATATGATTCCCGAAAACTACATTAGAAAACAAACACTGGCCAACTGTGAAAGGTTTATTACACCTGAGCTGAAAGAGATGGAAAGCCTCGTTTTAAATGCTGAAGCAAAAATAAACCAGTTGGAATATGAGATTTTTTTAACCGTCAGGAGCTTTGTACAGGATTATATCAGTGATATTCAAACGACTTCACAAGCAATTGCCAATCTGGATGCCCTCATTTCCTTTGCTGAAGTAAGTGCAAAATGTTCATACGTTAAACCAAAAATCAACACAAGAGACAAACTGATTATTGAAAAAGGGAGACATCCGGTTATTGAACAGATCATAAAAGATGGGGTCTTTGTGTCAAATGATACTTACGTTGATTGTGATTCGTCCAGTTTATTACTGATTACAGGCCCGAATATGTCAGGTAAATCAACTTATATGCGTCAGACGGCCTTGATAGTACTGATGGCTCAAATTGGATGTTTTGTCCCATGTGAGTCAGCAGAAATAGGTATAGTTGATCGAATCTATACCCGTATTGGTGCTTCAGATAATTTAACTCAAGGGCAAAGTACTTTTTACGTTGAAATGAGTGAGCTAGCTTATATATTAAATACCTCTACAGAAAAAAGTCTAATTATATTAGATGAAATAGGCAGGGGAACCAGCACATATGACGGATTGTCAATCGCCTGGGCTGTTGTGGAGTATCTCTGTCATAAACAAAAGGGAACCAGAACATTATTCGCCACACATTATCATGAACTAACAGGACTTGAGGCGGCCACCAAGGGCCTTAAAAACCTTAACGTAGAGGTTTCAGAGGAGAATGGCAATATAGTGTTCCTCCATAAAATAATTGAAGGAAGCGCCAGCAGGAGCTATGGGATTCATGTGGCAAAACTGGCAGGTGTTCCAAAAGCTGTTTTAGAAGCAGCTGAATTAAAATTGCTGGAATTGGAGGCAGGATTTTTTGAAAATAAGCCAGATTTTAATCAAACTGACAAACCTGAGCAGACT
>JAENWH010000367.1 GCA_016650135.1 Peptostreptococcaceae bacterium | reverse complement strand
TAAACTTAAATTCATCATCTTTCCCATTATCCCCTAATACAAGTTGAATCTTGCTATAGTCCTCATAAAAATACTCTTGCAATAATGGTATAATTGAGTTTTTAAAAATGACCGATAAATTTTTTAAAGTAAGATCATTCGTTAATCGCAAAAAATACGAATGGCCAATGGTATGTTCTCGATCATATAAATATTCAATTCTTTCATTCATCGTTTCCAGCATCTTTTTAATATTAATTGCACCAACTTGAATCCCTGATAAAATTTCTGCTTTTGGCATCATCTCAATAAATTCAAATCTTCTTCTTAGGGCTGTATCCATTAGCGCAATTGATCTGTCTGCCGTGTTCATTGTCCCTAACACGTAAACATTACTGGGCACTCCAAATGGTTTTGGAGAATAAGGCAGAGTGGCCGTCATGGCTTCTTCCGCACCTAAACGTTTTGTACATTCAATCAAGGTGATTAACTCGCCAAATATTTTAGATATATTCCCTCTATTTATTTCGTCAATAATAAACACATACTCATCTTTATTTTCTTTTACAGCCGAGTCTAATCCAATATTGTGTTTGGAAAGAATAGCAGTAACATCAGCCAGCTGGATTCGGCTTAACCGATATACAGAACTTAGCGTCAGTACTTTCCCTCCATTAATGTCAATTATATTTTCACGGATATCTTTAATAATCCATTTGACTCTTCTAAAACGCTTGTACTCCGTAACAGTCTCTAACTCAAGCCAATCATAATCATCCTGTACTACGCCAATCGCATCTATCGTCTTATTATCGTAAAGGGTCAGAACAATATCTCCTATTTCCATCTGATTTATAAAACTGTCTAAAACACCTTGCCCGCCATTTTTATATACTGTTTGATCTGTGATCTCCTTACCATAACTATCCCATCCAATACGAATCCTGTCATGATCAAAGCAGTCTCTGCGAACCTCATTCTCTCCTGCACCCTTCAAAGATATTTTCCATATTTCAGGGTTATCTTTGATCCCATATATGTTCTCATTTTCAATAATCGGATTTTGTGCTCGTTCACAGAATTCTTTAAATAATCCGGGCTTTATTTCATACTGTATATCGGAAACATCAGTTTCAGTTCCATCCGCCATAACTGGCTTTATCCCCTCAATGAATTCTTCATATCCATATGATTGATGAAAAGTGGTAAATGTTATTCTGCCCTTTTGTTTGTATTGATTATATCTATCAATTACATTTAAATGGTTTTCGTTTGATATTTCATCTATTGATTTATTTTCAATAATTGCCACCGCATAATTTATCGCGTTGTATGTTTTTCCCGTGCCTGGAGGACCATAAAGTATCATATTCTTGTCGTATTTACTTTCTCTCATTTTCCCGTCCTCCCCTTTGGTTTCGGTTGGTTTAAAAGTTTCTTTTTTAAAGTCCACTTCTACCTTTTCATCATGCATATTCTCTTTGCCGCCGTTATTAAACAAATCTTTATATTCATTATCAACAAACTGTATTATATCTTTAACCTTAACATTCCCTTTATTAGTCCTTACTATCCAATCTGGATCTAAATTTGGCTTTTCATATTTCCCTTCAAATTCACCTGTAAAGGAAAGTCTTCTCAACTTTTCTCTTGCTCCATTTCCAGGGACTAAATATTTATAATTCGTCTCTAAGTTTGAAGCAGAACATTGTGAGGATACCAGCGTTGCAGGGACTCTACCTCCATGAATGTGACTCGCCATCTTTACGATTTCTTCTTGCTTAAAAAGCATATCCTCCTTGGATGGCGCATCCAATTGGTAGCGCTTGTTAAATGCCAATACGGCGGCTCCAAGCCAAACTGAAGCAACAGTTTTTATTGTAAATACTGCTTTTCCATTAACCCATTGACCAACCTCACGTGTTTCTTTTGTCTCTCCACTTATGTTTATAATTCTACCTTTATAATCATAATCGAGCCCTAGATATTCATAGGTCTCGTCATCACCTAATTCAAACAAGTGGGGAGTGCTATCAAAAATAATCCCTGCATTACTACGATTATAACAATAATCACTTGGTATTATGCTACCACTACTATAATTCTCACCTCTAGCTTTTGCAGCTGCTTGAAACATTTCAATAATTTGTGTTTTTGTATATTTATCGTGTATCTTCCTATCTATGAATACCTCTAGAAATATATCTTTTAGCGACATAACTTCTTCTCCTTTTAATCAAATACGATGGATTTAACTTGTCTATTGATCCCATCTTCATTGGCTGCTGATTCAAACATCTTAGTTATTCTGTTTTTTAATGCGCACATTCAAACTCCCAAACAACCTTCTCCTTCGGATACTTAGTACATACATACTCCCGAAGATCCCTTATCTTCATCCCTGTCCCTGTCCCTGTCCCTGTCCCTGTCCCTGTCCCTATCTCCATCCCATCAAAACAATCCCTTATTAACTCCTCATCAAAAAACCGTTTCTTCATCCCATCCTTCAAAAACAGTCCCCTCTGAATTTCCTCCCCCTGCCCGGCGCCATGGTTAATATCCTTATCCGAGTTAACCCTGCAGATCAATCGTCCCCTCGGCCCCAGCACCCGGTCGATTTCCGCCATAATATGCTCCATTTCCTCATCGTTAAAGTAATGCAGGCATAAGTCC
>JAENWH010000008.1 GCA_016650135.1 Peptostreptococcaceae bacterium | reverse complement strand
TCTTGAGATGAATTATTTGTGCCGCAACTAACAAAACATAAAATGGTTGTTATAGCAAAAGCAAATAGTAGTAATTTTTTCATTATATATCCTCCTAAAGACACCCATTAGATTGATCTGAAGTCTATGTATTCATCAAAAGTAAAACCAATTAGTTGTTTTTATTTGTTAAAACCCTGTAAAGGTCTCTGCCTTGATATTATTCTCATCTCTACCAACTATATCACTAGAACATCTTTAATACAAATCATATAACATTTATGATCGCGTCAAGTTCACAGTGGACTTACACCACCTAGTTAATTGCCATGCCTGGCGCACCAAAAAACCGACAAACATTTCTGTTTGTCGGGAATAAATTGTACTACTTTTATACCGCTTATACCACCATATTTACGCTCATGAGTTCAGCCTGCTTGATAACAATCTCAATAGCATTTTGAGCTTGTTCCGGTGGATACTTATATTTTCGGAGTAAATGTTTTATTTGAGTCCTCATATACGCTCTTGCTGATTGCTTTTTATCCCAATCTACAGTTCGACTTCTTTGAATAAGAAGTGTTAATTCATGCGCCATTTCAATCAGAATTGAATCTTCCATATTTTTAAGCACTTCCGGATCTGCAACGAGAGCATCATAAAAAGCCAATTCCACGTGTGACAATCCTTTTTCATCACCAGCTTTATAAGCTTCCATCATTTCTTTTGAAAGATTTATAAGTTCTTCAATGACCTCTGCACTTGTTATCATTCTATTATTGTATCGTTTGAGTACATCCTGCATCTTTTCAGAAAATAACTTTGCCTTTACAACACCCGTTCTTGCAAATACTTTAATATTATCTTCTAACAATTTACGCAACAATTCTGCAGCGATGTTTTTATGCTTCATTTTCAGAACTTGAGCCATATACTCATCCGACAATAATGAGATTTCCGGATTTTTAAGACCAGTCTTTTCAAAGATATTAATAACGCCATCCTGTTCAATAGCTTGCTCTAACATCTTCATAATTTGAGCATTAATTTCGTTGGATGTAACTCCACCTTTGCCTCCAACCTTCCAAAGACCAGCTTTTACACATTTGAAAAATTCAATTTCTTTTTTATCATGCTCGCTAATAAGACTTCTACAAAGTGTCTCTGATTGGCTTAGCGCTGTAGCTTCCCTAATATATTCTTTTGATTCATCTTCTTCAAATCCTAAAGCAAATTCTACACCTTCAGCAATCACTTTAAGTCTCTTTGTGTCAGATTTACCAAAAAAGTTCTTGTAGTTAAAACCATAAAACATATCTCGCAAAACTTCTAATTTTGCCATTGCGATTGAATGAGCAATACTCAAATCAGTAACCTTGTCTTGGTCACGTTTAGTATATTGATTTAAAGCGGACTTTAACTCTGCAGCCATACCAATATAATCAACAACAAGCCCAGCTTCTTTGTCTTGATATACTCTGTTTACACGTGCAATCGCCTGCATCAAATTATGGTCTTTCATCGGTTTGTCAATATACATCGTTGCCATTGAAGGAACATCAAATCCTGTTAGCCACATATCAACAACAATCGCAATCTTAAAATCACTTTCAATATTTTTAAATTCAATCATCAGACTATCACGATATTCTTTGTTGCCGGTGATATCATGCCAGTCTTCTGGATCTTGATTATTCGATGTAAGGACCACCTTAACTTTCTTATCCCACTGCGGACGTTTTTCTAATATAGTTTTGTACAAATTGATTGCAATTTTTCGAGTCATGCAAACAATCATTGCTTTACCAGTTAAAACATATTGTCTGTCCTCATAGTGAGCAATAATGTCATCTGCTAACATATCAAGGCGATCTGGCGAACCAACAATCGCTTCAATTCCAGAAAGATCTGTTTTAGATTTCTCTATCTCAATTTCCGTAGACTCTCCGGCTAGCTCGAAATACTCCTTATCAATTTGCTTTAAAATTTCTTCATTAAGCTTCAACTTCGGAGTTCTATTTTCATAATAAATAGGTACTGTTGCTCCGTCATCCACTGCCTGAGTCATATCGTAAATGTCTATGTATTTACCAAATATCTCTTTAGTGGATTTATCTTTAAAGTCAATTGGGGTTCCAGTAAAACCAATGAATGTGGCATTTGGAAGTGCATCACGCATATGCTTGGCCATTCCATACTTCCATTCACCCGTTTCTCTATCAAGCTTTGCTTCTGTACCATATTGAGAACGATGTGCTTCATCTGCAATGAAGATTATATTGCTACGATTATTTATGACGTCATCGCCTTCTTCAAACTTCTGAATAGTTGTAAAAATAATGCCTCCAGCCTTAATTTTTAGTAGCTCCTTTAGATGACTTCTACTTTCTGCATGCTTAGGCGTCTGGCGTAAAAGCAATTTTGAACTGGCGTTAAAAGTTC
Source organism: Peptostreptococcaceae bacterium (assembly GCA_016650135.1). The sequence continues at coordinate 15,798 of JAENWH010000008.1, read as the reverse complement.
CAAATAGTTGATTATCCAGATCGTTTCGATCTGTCAGTACAACTATCGTAGGGTTTTCAAATTCCGGATCTCTAACTACGATTCCTGTATAAAAGACCATAGAAAGACTTTTACCGCTGCCCTGCGTATGCCAAATAACACCGGCTTTACGGTTCCTCTCTCTTAATGCATTCCTCGTGCTTTCCACTGCTTTTCGCACTGCAAAGTATTGATGATATCCAGCTAATATTTTTACTGTTGTACCTTGAACATCTTGAAATACAATGAAGTTGCGAATAATATCCAACAACCTTTCTTTTGAAAATATTCCGTTAAGTGCTACTGTAAAAAAATCAGTTTTATTTTCAATTGGCTTTTCGCCATCCTCTGACTTCCACGCCATGAAACGTGTATATTCAGATGTTATCGTGCCTACTCTGGTGTCAATTCCATCACTAATGACATTGAAAGCATTGTAATTAAATAATGTAGGAATATCTAGCTGATAATTCTTCACTTGCTGATATGCTTGTTCAACCGTGGTATTATGGTTACCCATATTTTTAAGTTCAAAAATAATCAAAGGAATTCCATTGATGAACACCAAAATATCAGGTCGTTTATTCTTATACTCTATAATTGTAAATTGATTTATTACCTTGAAATCATTTGCAGATGGATTGTCAAAATCTATTAGTTTTACCGTAAAGGTGCGATTTTCTTTATCCTTCTGGTAAGGTACTGGCACCCCCTCAACAATATATTTATGAAAGGTTGCGTTTAGCTCTTCTAATCTTAGTAGCCCAAGATTTTTTATTTCCTTATAAGTTTCAGAAACTATTTCTTGAGTTATTTCAGGATTTATATTGAGTATAGAAGCCCTAAAACAATCTTCCAAGATTACCTCATTATAATCTCTTTTGATATCTGGGCCATAAACATATTCATATCCTTTTTCCTGGAGTTCAGAAATAATAGCTTTTTCTAATGTATTTTCATTAACCGGCAATGGGTTCACATCCTTTCATACAATAAAATTTTCAATTTAATTTTTATAGCCAGAATCTGACTGATTCTATGCTTAATCCATCCATTTTAAGCTGGTTGACAAGCTTTATATAGTTTTCGCTATTAGAGTTTTTCAAACGCCTAAATCCACTAAATGATTTTGGAGCAATTGTATGGTAATTTTCAAGCAAAAAATAATATATTTCTCGATCTTGTTCCTCACTAATTCTTGCGTCAATTACTCTCTTTTTATAATCAGCCTTTTCTTTTTTTGTAGTACAAGTAGATTCCATCAACTCGTAAAGCATTTCTAAATATTTCCCGACTGAATTATCAAGTTCTTTATGAACTCGTTTTGCTTCATCATATAGCCCAGACTCTACCATTACATGTACCAAGCGCTCATAATCATCCCGAGTATAAGAATAAAAAGAAGGTACATATAACTCGTTGGCTTTTTTTAGGCAAGCAATTGCGAGATCATATTGTTTAGTTTTTTTAAATTCTGTAGCTTTTCTACTTAATATCTGTTCAGGCATGTAAACAACACTAGTTCCTCCATCAGGATATTTTTTTGCTTCAGAAATCGGAATAGACCTTATTCCTTCGACAGTGGACAAGTCATACTTCAAGCAAAACATTTCAACTTTCTTTTGATTGAAATTATCATATTCCACTTTATTAAATGCTTCATTTTTTTCATTCTGAAACGTAGATATATTTTTCTTTGAACTACTTTCTAATAATTTCCTTAAAATATTTATTACCATTTTTATTACCTCTTCATATTAATGAATTTAAACTATAACTCTATTAACTTATAGTGATAAATTAAAATTTATCGTACTACGAACTAGTTCAGTAAGTCTGTATTTGCTTGATTTATAAAACTTGATTATTCATTGTTGTATCATAATAATTCTTATTTCGATAAAGTATATATTACTTTAACAATAGTCAATCCGTAATCAATGAAAAAGTTCTTTTGCTCTTCTGTATAGGATATTCTTTCTGCTATTGCTTCGTTCGCCCCATGTCTAAAGCACTGCATTTTCTTTCTATAGCTCTTTACTATATCATTAGAAATATAATCAAAACAAATATTAGGGTAATCAGGTGTAATAAACGTTCCATTTTTCTTCAATAAATTCTCTATCAAGTTTGCTATCTCAGCAAGTTTTTCATCTGTGCCCATATTAATAAAAGATGCTTGCCTATTTGATATCTCAACAAACTTTTGATCTATAGAATCATCTATATCAATATGGCTAGAATTTTTTTTGAAGGTTAAACTTGCGATGAGAATTCTTCTAACAGCATATCTAACGGTTCCTTTATCATCATCTCCCTGAGCAATAATTCTATTTCTTATTTCTCCATAAGTAAACTCACTAGGATCCACAGGTGGTCTTGCCAACACTCTAGGAAATTCTTTTATCTCATATCCCATCTTATATAAATAATACGTTATAAGATTAAACCAACACTTATTTTCACTGCTAGTAAAATCAACATCTGGTTGGCATAATTCTCTAAACTTTGTAATCGCTTCCTCAGAATCATACACTTCAAAATTATAATCATTTACTTCCTTATATCCATCAAAAATATTGTATATCTTGTTAACATTCTTAATTGAATCAAGAAAACGATAATGATATTCTTCTTCTTGTATATTTTGAAAATAAAAATCTTTTATATCCATCTATCTTAGATATCCCTTTCATTTCTGCGATTTTACTGTAATAGTATTGATTGATATTAAAATTTATCTTAATCCGTTTTCAGCTGACATTCGCTGCATTCTGAATCATACAAGGTAATAATACCATCACATTTTGAACAAGTTACCCTGTGCACAGCTATTTTAAATACAGCCACCCATGGTAAGAATGACTTTCGCATGTATATATCCCTTATTCTTGCTACTACATTCCATAACAATGAAATAGTCGCTATCATTCTCAGACATTACAACAATGCCTTGTGAATAAGCAGTTTTCCAAAGTGGTTTAACCCCATAATAGCGAGCGACAACTTCATTTGTCGGATTTGGTGAATCTACATTGAAATCATTTTCTAATAACCACGCATGGTAATTCTTAAGTGCAGGAGGAGGTCCCATTATCTGAAATGACATCATCGTCGCTATTTGAAATTCCATTTCTTTTTCAATGTCAATCACATATTTTTCAGTAGGATCAAGTTTATATTCATCAATTGAATTTTTTTCTAATTTCTCATTTAGTTTAATTTTTTTCATATATCCCCCTAATATTTCATTCTCCTTTTGGTCTTGTATCAGCATAAGGTCGATTTTGTGAAATAAATTTATCTACATTCAAAAATGACCTGCCCAACTCATTTAAGCTAAGTACCATCATATATTCAGCAACTTCTCCTGAATGGTTAATACTACGCATAGGGTTTGATTTTCTACGATATTCTTCAAATGTATCTCCTACAAGTAACCATTCATCATCCTCTTTATCATAATAGCAGTGGTATTCACGCCAAAAGAATTTGTCATTTTCCTCAAAAAAATCTTCGTCAGCTGAGAACTCTGCCCAAGGGAATAATCGTTGAAAAACTTCAGTATACGGTGTAAACGGAAACCAGTACGGATATAAATACTTTTCGATACCTTTTCCTTCATCCACAATTAACTCCGTGTCTCCTCTGCCGCTACTCTTGTTTACCCATTCAGTTGAATGCAATCTAATTTCGCCACCATCTTGAATGATTTGCATGAATTTCTTTTGAGATAGCAAAAAGTTGTAATTTGTAATATGTTCTGGCAAATTTGTAAAAGAAATAAGTTTTTCATTTGACGAAGCATTCAAGAAAATTTGAGTTAAAGGAACTTTAACTAAAAAGCCCTTTCCTTTCCCATTATTAGTTCTTTCAATGGTTTCCGTCGTTAGCTTTTGCCAAATACACATTTCATCATCAGGATTATATAAAATCAAAATACAGGGTAAAGAATTCATGGTCCAATAATTGTACTGTCTTTCATTAATTTTTCTAAAAATTATATAATCATCTTTTTTCTCTTTAAACCAACTTGAACCAGATTTTATTTGCAGTGCAAGAAGCTGCTTAGATTTGCCCGATGATTCGACTAACTCCATATGAGCATCAATACCGACATCATCAATTGGTTGCTCTCGAAACATCCAATTATTTCGTTCTGCAACTACTCCGCAATGATGCACGCCTATTCGTTCTGTTGAACTTGCCATAAACAATCTCCTCTCTTTCACCTCTTTGTATAGCTGTTAGATATGAAAATATCAATAGAATACTGTTATATTTCTAAAGCTGAAACGTCTAGTTCACCTGACATTAATTTTGGCAACAAAACATCTCTGGTCTCTGATAACTTTTCTGTAGCAAGTCCATTTTTAAATATTTGATCAAATATCGAATGACAAAAACTATCAAACTCTTTAATCAAATCAACAGGAGGAACAATGATTTCTTCATTCGATAAAAATCCTTTTATATTAAGATTCTTAATTCCAGTAGTACCATTTTCGTAGGAGAAAAACACATTTTTATCATACATATACTGCCAATAATAGTAAACAAACATGCTAAAACCATCCTTTGGTTTTAATGCACGACAGAAATTTGTACATACCATTTCCTTATCATATCTATCAAGTAACGACTGAGATATCGATGCGACTCTACCAGTTGATTGAGTAGGACTCCCACCTGATATTTCAATTACAACGTCACCCGCCATTAGACGCTTGGCTTCAAGGTTCTTAGGAAGAATAAATCTGCTTGGCATCTTCCCCATATTACCGGATTTAACTTCCGGTATATCCGCTCCCCTAATACAATAAACTTGTTCAGTATAGTTCCCCTCTTCCTCATCTTTTCCCCAATCTCCTCCAAGTGTTGAAACAACAACATCAGAAAAAGTTCCTCTCTCCCATGTTTCATTCAAAGGATTATTCATAAACCATTCTTTAAAAACAACTTTTGCTTGCTCCTCTAAATTAAAATTTATCGTATGACTTTATGCTAAATAAAGGTCCCTTTATCATATTTACTTTTAGCCGAACTAAAAGATAATTTTGACAAATCTAATACAAATTTTTTCAAATTAATATCCATATCTTCTTTGAGCCCGTATTCAGCTAAAATATTCCAAAACACTTTAATTCTACTTTCTTCGGTATTGTTGTATATGTTTTGAAGTCTTTTATCTATATTTTCTCTAATATATTTAATAATAATTTTATCACTAAAAGCTATAATATCAATATTATCAATTAGATGTTTATCAAGTTGATATACATATCCATGTGTAGTTAAACTCACTATCAGCTATATGCAAATTTCTAGATTCATCATAATAGTAATATTTGTCTTGACATGCTTCCATATCAATTTTCAAATAATTAAACAATTGGGAATAATATTCATCTTGAGCAAATCTAAACTTCTCTGCAATTAACTCACCGTTACTTAATCTTGATATTAATAAGTCCATTACTTCTTGACTGTCAATATTTACAATATTATCTTCATTCATCTAAAACTACCTCTTCAATTTCTATTGGGACTTAAGAATTTCATATGATTAAAATTTATCGTACTAATGATAAGCTCACATTATGGAACGGAGAATCATACCTTATTTACATGTGGTTCTCCATTATTTAGTTTCAATTGAAAAATATCTATATTCATTCCACTTGTAAGTTTTTTCAGCGAATGAAGATACACATCAGGAAAATTTATACCACAAAATATTCCTTTCAGTGAATGATTAATATCCACAAAATATTCTTTATAATCTTCATCACCAATCATGAGAAATCTATATTCTCTTTCATCTCTCCAATCAGAATTCTTTGAAAAAAATAATTCTTCTCTATACTTAGCTAAATGTTCTTTGATAAAGTATTGGTTGAAATCTATAAGTATATTCTCAGAGACTTCAAACCTGTATGCTTTTCTGATATTTTTACCAGAATCTGAATATTTGATTTTTGATCTATATACCAACGAATTAGGATATTGTTTTTCAATAGATTCAGCAAAATCTTGTTTAGAAAAAGCTAAACAAATACCCCTATTATTCTCACCATATTGTGCCCACATTCTTGGCTTAAAGAATCCAGTTTGAAAATAATTCTCTAAATCATCATCTTTATTATTGACTACCGTATCAGCATTCATCGAGAAACAAATTAATCTACTTCTGACTAACCTAATATTATTTACAATATTGAAATATTCCGATGTGTTAATCATATCTTTATCAAATTCTGTAGTATTCCAATTTAAAGTTATATCACGAACTGTACTTTCGCTTGGATCATTAACATTCTTAAATGATGAAAATCGTAAATTTCTATTTGAGATTATCCTTTCAAGTGCAGTATCTAATCTTGTATAGTGAAAAAGCATATCCGTTGAAAAATATTTTTCGTTTTCAGGATATCTTTCGAAATTCATCATATAAAATCCTCCCTATTTAACATATAAATTATATCCCTACATATCTCAGCTTATTTAATTAAAATTTATAGTACTAACATATTTTCAGCGCCAAAAAATACACAGGAAAATCAAAGTCATCTCTAGTAAGTATCATAGTTGCAACGCGAGTTGATGCATTTGGATGGGCTAGTATTTCTAGTTTCTTCTTAACTCCTAATGTAAAAGGATAATTCTCTATGTGCTCCACATATTTAGACCAAAAACCTTCAAAATCAGCTACATTAACATATGCAACTATAAACGTTGCTGTTCCAAGTGCGTTGTAGTTTGTAATAGACTTTTCAATATGTTTATCGATGTAATCTGATACTATACCTTTTAACTTTAGTCCCTCGAAAATTGCGATTTCTTTATTATCTTTAGTTAAAAGAATATCTACTTCTCCAGCATCTTTACCGCCTGCTGATATTCCATGACGAGTTTGATCCTTAACCTCACTATAATCCATATTTGACAGCATATCTCTAAAATAATCATTAATAACATTCTCATGAGTTTCACCATTATATGCATAATTCAAACATACACGTTCGCTAACTTTAATTAAATCGCCTAATACCTTATTAGCCGTTGAAATATTTGCATCTAATCTTTCATTATTTGAAGTATAAAAAGGTAATTCGCCTAGCATTTCTGAGGTATGTTCGAAGGTTAAACTAGCGACAAGAATTCTTCTTCTAGCATATCTAACAATTCCATTATCATCATCACCCTGAGCAATAATTCTATTTCTTATTTCTCTATAAGTGAACTCACTAGGATCCACTGGCGGTCTTGCCAACACTCTGGGAAATTCTTTTATCTCATATCCTATCTTATATAAATAGTACGTTATTAGATTAAACCAACACTTATTTTCACTACTAGTAAAATCAACATCTGGTTGACATAATCCTCTAAATTTTGTAATCGCGTCCTCAGCATCGTATACTTCAAATCTATAATCATTTACTTCCTTATATCCATCAAAAATATTGTATATCTTATTAACATTCTTAATTGAATCAAGAAAACGATAATGATATTCTTCTTCTTGTATATTTTGAAAATAAAAATCTTTTATATCCATCTATCTTAGATCTCCCTTTCATTTCTGCAATTTTACTGTAATAGTATTGATTGATATTAAAATTTATCTTACTTAACTTTACTGAGTTAATGTAAAGAAAATGATATCAGTCAAATTCATCTTAATGAGTAAGTTGTTCATAATAATTCAAAGCTTCATCCAATGTGCAAGCCCTATAATTCTTATACTTCTCATCACTCCTTATCTCTTCAATAATGTTATTCATAAATCCAATGTTCAAGATTGCATTGTTAGCACTAATTGCCTCATCAATTACCATAATTACCTTTTCTACCTGCTCCTTAGATTCTTCAGCTATTGTTTTCAGTGCGGTCTTTGCATATCTATAAAGGTGGTCAAAATCATCATCAATAAAATCTGTAGCCAAACTTCGCGTACAAATATCTGCAAGCATCACAATCCCATCTGGATTCACAAACTCTCCTACCGCATTATTAATAGAGTCATATGAGTGATTCTGAATGTATGATGAGTTGTGTATTACAATCCAATTATAATAGTACTCCAAACCACGAATATCATTGCATTTCATCAGATTTTTAGCTGCCTGCATCCTGATTGATTCCTCATTACTACTCTTAAGTTGATCCATCAAAATCGGTATTACTGCATTTGTGTCTTCTTCTATCAACAAACGCTGTACTTCAGTTCTAAGATCATCAGATACACTGGTGTACATAGCCTCCATAAACCATGATGCGCCTTTTATGAAAATCAAATATCTGTAGCAAGCTTTTCTTCCAATAATATCATCAGTTTTTACATCTAAATATGCCTTAACGCTGTCGACAGTGAGTTCAACCTTCTTATTGATACAGTATTCCAGATGATCCTTAAGGACAGTTCCTCTCATATAGCCAAACTCAATATTCTTTACCACTTTTTCAGTCAATTTATGCTCTCTTACTCCAGCAACTATCTTGTTAAAGCTATCTTCAACTTGATGAAAATACACACTGTCAATTCGAATCATTTCCAGAAGAAAAAACTCATCATAATCAAATCCGTACTTGAAGTAAAGAAGTGCTAAGAAGATTGCATGCCAATATATACCTTTATACTCACCATTAGTGAAAGTCATTATAGGCTTATCCCTATATTGCTGAATTCCTTTTAAGCAAATATCTTTTAACTTAAATAATGTATCACCTTCAAGTATGAAATCGCGTCGATTACGATGTCTCTGGTATATAGCATTTAGAACGAAGTGGTCCCACTCAAGTGATTCCAACATCTTACTGTTCACAACTTCATCCGACTTAAACTGCATTCTTAGTAGATTTGCAACCTCTCTATAAATATCATTATAATCTGATGCAGATATCCTATCATGATCATATAAACCTTCTACTGTTACAGTATCACCTTCAAATAAATCCTCAACAAGAGAGTCTATATACTCGCCTAAACGTTCGCGGTCAAATATAGCTTCAACAAAGCTATCCTTTGATTTTTCTGCCTCAAGGTGAGTTTTTCTATACTCATGGACCCTTTCCAGACGATCCTCTCCAGTTACAGTTTTATGAACTTCGAAAATTGGTAGAACCATAGGTGATTCTGCATCTAGATTAACAATTATTGATTTTGCAATATTTTGATCGAACTCATCTGAAGAATAATAACTAACTATAAGTTCAACGCTTTTCTTATCAAGAACAGTTTCAATTGAGTTTATATGACGTATACTTCCATCTGATAATAATAGCTCAATGATAGCTGAATTTATTTGAAGTTCATTAATAAGCTTAACAACATCACGAATGTCTCTGCCATAGCCCTTTTCAAGGATAATGTAGAGCTTACTTACGAAATGAGCAAGCTGACTGCTTCTTTTAAAATTATATCTTAAGGACTTAAGCAGCCCACTAATAACTGATGATGAAAAATCGAATCTATCCCTCTTCTTTTCTAAAAGCGTTAATGTACGTTCGACAGATTTTTCATCCTTAAGGGATGCAAACAGTCTTTCGTACTGCATATCTTGATCAATTAATGTGCTCTCATCCTCGTCATGGCTATTGACCTTATCGTATACGTCAAAGATATACTCAATCATATTGTCAGATAATCCCAATGCATTGATCGCATGGAAATATCCAGTTCTTAAATACTGCTCTTCTTTTGTCGCGTTCTGAGTAATTATATCTTCAAGTTCTGCTTGATTGATGTACCCCAAATCAGCCAGGACTTCAATCGCATCCTTAATTTCATATTTTCTATATTTTCCACTATTGCATACGTTGACAAGCTTCTGTTTAATCACATCTCCCAGCCCAAAAACCGTCTTCAATCCACCCAAAACACTGATTGCATTTGCAACAATGGTAAAGTGTTTATTCTCCTCAATATCCTCTAGTAAAAGTTCAACAATGCTTTTTTCACAGACTAAGCCAGCATCGCTGATTGCTGATCTGATTTCATATGGTAACCAGATCTTTCTGGTATTATAGTATGCGTAATATTTCGCAAATATCTGCTCTTTAGCATCATCACCTAATCTGTCAGATTCAAAATGGGCAATTAGACTAATATTACCCTCAATAATCCAATTGGTTAATCCCTCATCATTGCTCATATCCGCCAGAAAAGAGATTGTATTGATCCATGTTGGTTTAAGATAATTAAAATCAACACCTGTGCCAATAATTTGCTTACAGCTTTCAAATGGTACCTTGCTAAGCAGTTCAGCTGCAAAAAATTCGCCAAAATTATTATGGATAAATGCCCAGTCACCAACACCTTTTTTCCACAAAGAACTACGCTTTATTAGCTCTTTTGCTGTTCTATCTGCAAACACTTTTTTGAACTCTTCCTCGGATAGATTGTTTCTACCCAAGCACTCATTAACAAAACCAACTTTTCTAAGCAACATAGGCAAATTATCAAAATCAGCCTCGTTAGAATTAAATTCGTGGTGAGTCAGATCAGCTTTTATTGACTTTTCAATAATACCCTTTAACAAAAATTTTCTTTCAGGGAGAACAGGATTTGATTTGTAGAGCTTTACAATCTCAACAGCAAAAAAAGCATTCGTCACTATGCCATTCAGTGATTTCGCATTAATCTGACTAAAGAAAGCCTCTCTATCTAAACCTCTCCTATCCACATAATTCTCAAGCATGCCAAAAGTTAGGTTTTCAATAAAATACTCCTCGAAATCATTTAGCGTCCCATCAAACCCAGCTTCTGTAACACTATAATGATTCGTCCTACTTGTAACTACAACCTTAACATCCGGCTTTGAACTAGTGAATATATTGAGTTTTTTCCTGAAACTTGTGCTTACATTCTGATCTCCAATCTCATCATATCCATCAAGAACAAACACAACATTTTGTATTGGTAGCTTTGAATACTGATCAGGAATTAGCTCTTCAATTTTCTGTCCATCATATTGCTTCAGCTTGAAACAAAACGCAAACAAATCTTCTTCATTCTCGTTAATCAAATTAGTCAGCGCACAGGCTTCCTGTGTTTTTCCGTTACCTGCATCACTCAATAAAGCAACTCTATTTTCGCTTCTGATTACATCTAACGGTCTCTCTGAAAGGCGTTCTCGTTGAAAATCAAGCATTCCTTTGTTCCTGTATTTCTTCGAAATCCATGGCCTAGAAATAAAACCCTCGCATAATTCACATTCAATCTTCACTGTTTCGCTAATTGCTTGTAGTGAAGAATAGTTGTTATGCGCTTCATCAAGATATGCTACGAGTTGCCTCAAAGTTGCATCCGTGGAATGACTTACCTTTTTTGCTATGTCGCTAAGATCAATCACATGTTTTTTATGATCAAATGAAAACATACCTTCTGTATCAAATGGATTACGGAATTCAGTTTTTCTGCCAATCACAAAAACCCATAAGGTATCATATTCACTATAGTATTTTTTTTCGATGAAATTTTTAATTGTCTTTTCTGTTTTTTCCCGCCTTCTTGTAGTGGTTACCTGCATAGCAATTTTCTCTGATCTATCTCCTAAATCAATTCCTGGATAATTTTCTTTTATTGCATTAAGATTTACCAATTTTAGGTCATATAGAATATTGAACAGCCCACAAAAATAATCTTCTGACACACGATTAATGTCATACATCCCTGCAGAATTCAGCAACTCTACTAATCTCTCGATCTGCGTAAGACGACTGCAAATTGAATTTATCATCTCTTCTCGAATTGGAATTGCTGATTCATAGTTTACCATGTGTACTCCTTAAAAATAAATTTCCCTCTAAAAGCTTATGCTAAAACAAACTTTTTATACTGTATAATTTGCGTTATACTAAAACAAGCTCAAATTTATTGTACTAAATATTTAAATCGGAAACGTCTAGTTCACCTGCCATTAGTTTTGGCAACAAAACATCTCTGATCTCTGATAATTTTTCTGTAGCAAGTCCATTTTTAAATATTTGATCAAATATCGAATGACAAAAACTATCAAACTCTTTAACCAAAGCAACTGGAGGAACAATGATTTCTTCATTCGATAAAAATCCCTTTATATTAAGATTCTTAATTCCAGTAGTCCCATTTTCATAGGAGAAAAACACATTTTTATCATACATATACTGCCAATAATAGTACACAAACATGCTAAAACCAACCTTTGGTTTTAATGCACGACAGAAATTTGTACATACCAATTCCTTATCATATCTATCAAGTAACGACTGAGATATCGATGCAACTCTACCGGTTGATTGAGTAGGGCTTCCACCTGATATTTCAATTACAACGTCACCCGCCATAAGACGCTTGGCTTCAAGGTTCTTAGGAAGAATAAATCTGGTCGGCATCTTCCCCATATTTCCAGATTTAACTTCCGGTATATCCGCACCCCTAATACAATAAACTTGTTCAGTATAGTTCCCTTCTTCCTCATCTTTTCCCCAATCTCCTCCAAGTGTTGAAACAACAACATCAGAAAAAGTTCCTCTCTTCCATGCTTCATTCAAAGGGTTATTTATAAACCATTCTTTAAAAATGGTTTGGGCTTGCTCTTCTAAATTCCTATTTATCTTTTCATTTATTTCAATCTTATCTGCTATTTCAGATAGAATTTTACCGATTTTACGCTGAACGTCTATTCTAGGTAAACTTATCTCGAGATTTCGAATAGCTGACATATTTAGGTGATTTACTGTAGCACCATTTGACGAACTCAAGAGAATATGTTGCATTAATGGAGATAATAAATAAAATACCAAGTAATCCGAATCAACCATTTCCTTGTTAGGCCGAATTAAAACAGTTCTTTGTCCTAAACAAACTGTTTGATTATTCTTTATTATTGCAACATTACCTACTGGAGCCTCCCTCGCCAATATTAAATCATCCTCTTGAGGAACTGCTCTCTGATTTCTTTTATTGTAAGTTTCCAAAGATACTCTATGCACTCCATCAAGTATCAGTCGTCCTTTACCGATATTTGGTGTTCTTATTAGTGGATAGCCATACCCTTCATCCTTTGCCGTAGAATGCGGACAGTCAATTATTAAATCACATACATCTGATAAAGTCATTGTTCTCTCCTTAATTTTTCAAACTGTTTCTTCCATGCAAGCGAAGGTTTTTTACATATCTCGTCATCACTCGCAAAAGCACACACACCTACTATATAGCAACTACCACAAATATAAGGATTACTAGCTCTACACCCATATGTTTGTAATTCAGTATCATGCGGATTCAACGAATCATTGAATTTAATATGCAGTTTCTTTATAATCTTCACATTTCACCTTCCAAGTCCGATAAATCACAATTTATCTTATTAACTGTATCCAATAGCTGCAAGCTTTTTAATAATTTCTGCTTCCAATTTATGCGATTCGTCAAACAAACCAAAAAGATCAGTAGTGAGTCTTGTCATTTTTTCTTCGAATGGCTCCCCATCATCTTCCTGCTCTTCTATACCAACATATCTACCTGGAGTTAGAATATAATCCTGCTTTTCAACATCATCAAGCGATGCACATTTACAGAATCCTTGAATATCCTCATAATTTTGACCGTGTCTCCAATTATGATATATAGATGCAATCTTTTGAACATCTTCTACAGAAAGCTCTTTAACCTTTCTATCTACCATAAACCCAAGGTTACGAGCATCTATAAATAATATTTTACCTTTTGCAGCATCTGTCTTTCCTTTTCTCATTATCCAAAGAGAAACAGGAATACCCGTGGAATAAAATAGCTGCCCAGGCAATGAAACAATACACTCTACGACATCACCTTGAATCATATTTTTTCTAATATTTCCTTCATTGGAAGTATTTGTACTTAAAGATCCATTAGCTAGTACTGTTCCAGCAACACCTTCAACTGGATTTAAGTGATGGAGCATGTGCTGCAGCCAAGCATAGTTTGCATTCCCAACAGGTGGAATACCATAAGCCCATCTAACATCCTCCTTTAATCTCTCTCCACCCCAGTCCGATATATTAAATGGAGGGTTAGCTAATATATACTTTGCTTTAAGTGTTTTATGTTGATCATCATGAAATGAATCCGCATTATGCTTTCCTAGATTTGCTTCAAGTCCTCTTAAAGCCAGATTCATTTTTGCAAGCTTCCATGTCGTCGGATTACTTTCTTGTCCAAAAATCGAAACATCTCTTATGTTACCTTGATGCTCTTTAACAAAACGTGCCGATTGACTGAACATACCTCCGGAACCGCATGCTGGATCGTATATTTGACCTTCAAAAGGTTCTATCATATCTACAAGAGTACGTACTACACAGGAAGGTGTATAGAATTCTCCACCTAATTTACCTTCCGCCGATGCAAATTTACCCAAAAAATATTCATAAACTCTACCCAACACATCTCTTTCTTGAGCAACAGTTGTTCCTACTTCAATATTTGCAAATAAAGTTACTAATTCGCCAAGACGAGTCTTGTTTAAGTCACGACGAGAGTAATTCTTTGTCAAAACGCCTTTTAGGACATCATTTTCTTTTTCTATCGTTTCCATAGCTTTGTCTATAACTTCACCAATATCCGTACTTGTCGCATGTGCTTTTATATTATCCCATCGAGAATCCTTTGGTACCCAAAAAATATTATCAGCAATGTATTCATCACGATCTTCTTCATCGCCATAACCCGAAGCTTTTAATTGTTCATATTTTTCTTTAAAAGAATCCGATACATACTTCAAGAAAATTAATCCTAAAACAACATGCTTATATTCGCTAGCATCCATGTTTGAACGTAACTTATCAGCTGCTTGCCATAATTGTTCTTCAAATCCTAAATTAGTTGTACCGTTTGCCATTATGTAAAACCTCCATCTTTATTTATGTTTGTTTTAATCTTCTAGTTTTTCAGTTTTATTAATACGCCTAGGGTCTTCAGGTTTCTTTGTATCATCTGGAATAAGCCAAGTATTTCCTCTCAAAATTGCTCCTTCAAGTCTCCCTTCTCTGCACAAAGTGGTAACACGCCGTCGAGATAAATTCCATTTTTCAGCCATTTTACTTGTTGTCAAAAATTCCATATTTCACCCTCCAATCTAAGTATCACTTAATCTAGAGTATATTCCTTTGGAGGAATATTTTCAAGCCGAATCATAACTATCTGGTAATTATTATATAAATTCTCTAGTTCTAACCTGTCCTGAAAAAAACAGTTACCCAAACTCGTAATTGCTAAAGTAGTTCTATAGCTTCAACCTTACGATTCTATAAAGACCTACGTTCCATGTTGAAGACAAAAATAAAGGTTTCCAGCAATCGGCGCTTACTACCGAAAAGTCTGGAAACCACTGATTTCAGGTCCTCTAATATTATGAAATTAGAATACGGAGCTGTACAGATATATTTACGCTCGATGAAATACCATCAAATTTTATGGATCGAGATATTAAACCCACAAGACTAAATAGCAAAAGAGACCGAATTAATAGTTTGTATATATTTTTACTCTAACTTAGCTATATTCAAAAGTTCATTTTTATGGAAACTAAACATTTTGCATTTTCGAGTTTTCAAGTGAATAAAGTTCATTTTAGTGTTCATTCATTCAAAAAAATTTTTGGGTTTTCTTCTTAAAAACGCTTTCAACCTGATAGAAAGACCTGAATATCTTTCTGTAATACTGTTATTATCAACCATATCATGCATTCTTTTCTCGGAACCTACTAAAACAACGGCTTCCTTGCCTCGAGTGACAGCTGTATACAATAAATT
>JAENWH010000449.1 GCA_016650135.1 Peptostreptococcaceae bacterium | reverse complement strand
GGTAAGCGAAGATCTTCTAAGCAACTCAAATGATTATGATTTATTTATAGTCGCGCTAAATAACAGGGAGGATTTAATTCAAGAAATATCAGAATTTGAAAATCGATTTAAGCATGATTTCAATGATTCCCTCACTTGCCTACAAACCAGTGAGTTAAATGCGATAGCCAAGCTAATTTTAAGCCTTGATGCCCAAACCTATGAGTGTGTAGTCAAAGAGAAAAACAAAATTTCAACTTTGATTAAAACAAATGTTAATGAGCAGAAATTCGATAAGTATAATTCCGTTTCAAATATCCAGGACGGTGGCTTGCTGGATTATAAAAAATAGCACCATTAATATAAAATTGGCAGGGAAAAAAAATATGAAAGCCGCAAAATTTCAAATTTATAATCATATCCATTTTACATGCCTCACTTTCTCCAACTTTACCACCTCAACCGACATGAATATATCATATTTTTCCCGGGGTCCAAAAATATTAATAGTTGATAACACCCCTACTCATTCCAGCCTTTATAATCCACGTAATCGGCAAGAATTAAACTGTCCACTTTTTGGGGTTCACTACAGTTTAGCAACATCTAATTTATCCCCTTAAAACCATACAGCGACTACTACGACTACTATGTTTTCCTATCACGAGATTCCACGATATGTTCCATTATGAGTTTTGAGTTTATTCATCCATTTGCGGACGGAAACGGACGGATGGGTAGGTTATGGCATACATTGATTTTATCAGAATGGAAAGATTTTTTTGCATGGTTGCCAGTGGAGACATTGATTAAAGAAAAACAGGAGCAGTACTATCAGGCATTAAATGATTCTAATAATTCGGGTTCATCAACAAAATTTGTTTTATATATGCTGAAAGTTATAAAAGAAACATTAAAAGAGTTACGAGGTGTGCAAACCTAAGTCTGTTACATTTGCTGTGGTTGGTTCTGTTCTGGTATAATAGAAATATATTTATCAAGTTGCGCCTCTTCCAATTCCGCAATCATATTTGTAAAATCATCTAGAATGCCTTCCGCAGCATATTTATCTAATGCATTATAATAATCCAATCGGTTTTCTTTTGCTATAGAAATTGGTAAAAAGCCACAGCTCATCAGTTGATAGTTCATAATCAGTCTGGATGTCCTGCCATTGCCATCATGAAACGGATGAATTCGAACAAACTCCGCATGGGTCCATGCTGCTAGTTCTATTGGATTCAAATCTTTCTTATACATTAAATCTGCGAAGAAATTCTTTATCTGAACATACATCTCATTTCTTGTTGGTGGTATATGGTTAGCACCACTAATAATAACTTCTTCGTTTCGATATATACCACCTACTATGATAGTCTCCATGACAAACGCATGAATGTCTTTTATTATTTTTTCACCCAGCGGAAGCCCTTCTTTGATACATTGCTTCACATATCGGAAGGCTTTTTTATGATTTACAACTTCATATATTTCTCTAAGTGCTTTTCCGCCAATGGAAATACCATCTTCCAATACCACTTTCGTTTCCATGAGCGTAAGGGTATTCCCTTCTATTGCAGTAGAGTTATGTGTAAATTCTACTTCAAAAGCATCATTATAAGATTCAATTGTAACTTCATGAAGTTTATCTTTTCCATCTTCATACAGTTTTTGTTTTCCTAATATTCTGTTAAAATCCAAGATTGCACCTCATTTCATACTATTTCCGTTCTTTCCTAGTAAACTTTTATCCTCTCACTTTATGACTATTATAATATACTGATTACAAAAAGTGGACTCATTTTCTTTCAAACTGCTATTCGTATTTTAAAATAAAAGTTGCTTTAAATATTCCATTCTCAGCAGTAAACGAGGAAACACCTTCATACTTTTCTACAATTGTAACAATACTTCGCGTTCCCAAGCCATGATCTTTATCTCTAGAAACCGGCATATCTTTGTCAAACAAAATATCTCCAACATACGTATTGGAAATTTGAATATAAAGCTGATTATAATATTCTTTGCAAATAATGGTTATTTTTCTGTCTTCAAGGGTTTTAATTTTCTTGCATGCAATGGTGGCGTTTTCAATGGCATTTGCAAAAATAAG
>JAENWH010000360.1 GCA_016650135.1 Peptostreptococcaceae bacterium | reverse complement strand
TTTCTATATACTTCTGATATAATGTTCGATGCAAACCTGATGAAAAAAATCGCCTGTGCTTTTGCAAGAAAATTCCAGAATGCCGGGGCAGACTATGTGGTTACTATAGAAACAAAAGGGATTGCGGTGGCAACGATGGTTTCTGATCTGCTGCATCTCCCTCTGGTGGTAATTCGAAGAGAAAGTAGGATTTCTGAAGGTTCAACAATCAGTATAAATTACTTTTCAGGTTCATCTGACAGGATTCAAAAGATGTCAATTGCGAAAAGGGCTGTAGTCCCTGGATCTAAAGCTTTAATAATAGATGATTTCATGAGAGCCGGAGGAAGCGTAAAAGGCATCTCTGATATATTAACTGAATTTGACATTAAAATTGTTGGTACTGGTATAATCATCGTCACAAATGAACCGGAGAGAAAAACCATCCCCGACTATTCCGCCTTTGTTTATCTTGGAAATATTGATGAAAATAGCAAAGAAATTAACGTTTTTCCAAATATTCAGTTTTTCTAAATAAATACTTGTAATAAACTTTCCCCTGCTGTATAATTATTGCAAAATAGAAGGGTGGTGTCTAGATGAATATAACTGATGTAAGAGTTCGGAAAGTCAACGATGACGGTAAAATGAAGGCAGTAGTTTCTGTAACATTTGACGATGAGTTCGTGGTGCATGACATTAAAATTATTGAGGGTCAAAATGGACTTTTCATTGCTATGCCTAGCAGAAAAATGGGTGAAGGTGATTTTAGAGACATAGCACATCCACTTGTTTCCGAAACTCGCAATAAAATCAAGGATGCAATATTTGCAGAATATGAAAAGGTTTTGAACGAGAAGGTTGAGATATCACCTACGGAATAATAATTGATTTTTATTGATTAAGAAAAACGCATCGAAATGATGCGTTTTTCTTTTAATCCAATATTTTACCATCTGTCGATATTGTAATTACTTGCCAAGGAATCATCTTTCCGCTATTTTTTAAGGCCTGAATCGCTGCATGCTCAATACCGCCACAACAAGGTACTTCCATCCTTACCACCTTGACACTTTTAATATTATTATTTTTAATTATTGCAGAAAGCTTTTCTGAATAATCGCCCTCGTCAAGTTTAGGGCATCCTATTAACGCAATATGGTTTTTCATGAATTCATTATGAAAATTACCGTAAGCAAATGCGGAGCAGTCTGCGGCAATCAATAAATTTGCATTTTCAAAATATGGAGCATTTACCGGGACAAGTTTTATTTGAACCGGCCACTGTCTCGGCTTCTCTTTACTTTGATTTTCCATAACAACTTCTTTGTCAAATTCTGCAGCATCTCTTTCTTCAAAAGAAATGGCACCAGTTGGGCATACTGGCAAACAGTTTCCTAATCCGTCACAATAATCATCTCTGATTAATTTTGCCTTACCATCAATTACCGCAATAGCTCCTTCATGACATGCCTGTGCACAAAGACCACATCCATTACATTTATCCTCTTCAATTTTTATCATCTGTCTGATCATTTTATTTCCTCCCGTGAAATGCATTACTGTTTTTATTATGTACATTTAAATTTATATTTACTTTATATGATTATTATATTATACTAATCAGAATATAACTGTTGCATATGCAACGTCAAGGAGAATATTTATGATAAATATATTAGCAGAAACCGATCTGTTCCGTGGTATGTCAAATATGGACATAACACATATATTAGGGTGTCTCGGCAGTAAAAAAAACTCGTATCAAAAAGGGCAGTATGTTTTTATGGAGGGAGAGACAAATCCAAAGGTTGGTATTATTCTTTCCGGCAAAGTGCAGGCTGTTAAAGAAACAAAAAATGGCGATCTGTTCTTAATCAATCAGCTGAAAACCGGAGATATTTTCGGATTATCTCACGTTTGTGCTCAGATTAAAAAACTTCCTGTTTCTATTGTAGCGGTCGAATATTCTGAAATCCTTTTTATTGAATTGAATCAGCTGGTTCAAACCTGTCATAAGGCCTGCCAGTTTCACGTGGATATGATTAAAAACGCTTTATGGATTTTAGCTCAAAAAAATCTGTTTCTGGATACTAAAATGTATTATATCTCTCATAAGACAATTAAAGAACGATTGATAACCTACTTAGAAGATCAAGAGATTTCATTGAATTCATCAGAATTTGAAATACCCTTTAACCGAGAACAGCTGGCAGAATTTCTTTGTGTTGACAGAAGTGCACTCAGCAGAGAACTTGGCAAGATGAAGGATCAAGGATTGATAGACTACAAAAAAAACTGGTTCAAACTCCTGTAAAGTAAAGCTCACACCTGAAGGCGTATCAAATAATCTTGATTACCTGCTTATAAATCTTTTTGGATATCGTTGAAACCTTCGCCCCTGCCCCAGACAGTGTCAACATGCACTACTGTAACAAAGGCCATATTATCAGTTTGAGAAACAAATTTCTTTATCAGCATGCTTTCTCTCGGAGAACAAAGTGTAATCAGTTTGTTTCTCTTTTCTTTCGTGTATTCACCAGTCACTTCCATACTAGTTACACCTCTTGATATGTCACCCATGATATATGATATAACCGCTTCTGGTTTATCAGTAATTATTTCAAGTTGAACAAATTTAGTTTCAAAACCATAAATAACATAATCAACAGTTTTAGCAAATATTATTTGTGTAATTAAGGCATACAATGCAATGTTTCTGCCAAAAACAAAGGCCGA
>JAENWH010000388.1 GCA_016650135.1 Peptostreptococcaceae bacterium | reverse complement strand
CTATATCAATAGTGACAATTTGTCCTTTTTCCATCTTTTACTCTCTTTCTTAAAACCCAAGCCCATTATGAGCAGCTCTAACTGGGCTTGTCTATAAATATTCAACGATCCTTTTGTACAAATCTGGCCGGTATGTTTTAAATCTTACTGGTTTTAATTTATCATCTGTAATAGCGTGTTTTGTATGTCCAGTCACAAGCAATTCACCTGTGGACTTTCGATGTATTTCATAATTAATCACTACTGTGGCGGCTTTAAGTTCACCAATCCAGGAACTAATTTCAAGAACATCATCATAATATGCAGGCAACTTGTAGCTGCATTCCACACTGGATACCGGCAACCAAAGCTTGTCTTTTTCAAGAACTGAATATGGGAACCCAATTTGCCTCAAGTATTCATTTCGTCCAATCTCAAACCATTTAATATAATTTGTATGATAAACGATACCCATACCGTCTGTATCTGCAAACAGCACTCTTATTTCACTTTTATATTTTTTCAATTTTTTCTCCTGTTCGGAATTTTATTATGCTTTCCTTATTTTAGTTTCTTTGCATATTCCTCTATTTTAATAAACCTTTTGTTTATCCCCGATTTTTTCATTGGAGGATGAACCATTTCCGCCAGCTCTGTCAACGATGCATCTGGGTTTTCAATTCTTAGCTGTGCCACCTCATAAAGCTTACTTGGGAGAACTTCAAGTCCCTTCAGTTTCTCTATTTTTCTTATATTCCCCATCTGCCTGTCCGATGCATCCAGGGTCTTATCCAGGTTTGCACTGTCGCAATTATTTATTCTGTTCGTCTTATTTCGCATTTCCTTCACTATTCTTGTGTTTTCAAAGGCAAACAACTGCCCATGTGCCCCAAGAATATTCAAAATATCAATGATTTGATCGGAATCTTTTACATAAACCACATAACTTTTTTTCCGCTCGACAACCTTTGCGCTGATGCCGGTAAAACTGTTAATCAGCTTTTTAACATCGTTTGCAAGAATTTGCGTATTACATAAAAACTCAATATGATAAGCCTTTTCTGGGTCTGTCAAAATACCGGTGCCGAGAAATACTCCTCTTAGATAGGCTTTTCTACAGCATTTTGTTTTAATTAAATTATCGTAAATCCCGTCACTGATATAATTAATGCCTTCTTTGACCATTAGAATGCCTGTTTCTCTAAGGATTTGCTCACTCATTTCAGGAGTACTGACCGTCAACAGGTAAGAATGGCCTTTTTTAAGAGATGTTCCCTGCCCAATCTCAAGCACAGCATCAGCTGCAAAATATTCTTTAATCATTTTTTTAAAATGACGAGCGACTGCTGGATTTTCTGTACTGATTACCAGCTTCACCTTCCCGCCGCCGGCAAGTCTGATGCTGCCGCACATACGAATAAACCCCGAAATTTCTGCCAGCATACAGCATTTTTTTTCTTGGTTTAAATGGGCCAATTCATTTTTTGTATCTGTTGCAAACGACATTATTACCTCTAAATTTTAAAACATTACAATTAAAAAAAACTGACAGACACACTATAATTGCATATCTATCAGTCAACTATGCCTTTTTTATTTCTTTGCAAGGCTTAAAATCTCACGCGCTTCCGTTGGATTTGCGATTTCTCTACCAAGCAGTTTAGCGAGCTTTACAACCTTCTCAACTAGTTCTCCATTGCTCTTTGCAAGAACACCTTTTTCAATGTACAAATTGTCTTCAAAACCGACTCTTACGTGCCCTCCCATGATGATGGTGCCTGCTGCTATTTCAAATTCAGATCTTCCAATTCCTGCCGCAGTCCAGGTGCAGCCATGAGGAATACTTCCAACCATAAATACAAGATCTCTCAATGTTGCAGTCATTTGAACACCAAGAACAAAATCAAAGTGAAGCGGATGTTCAAGAAGACCTTTTCGATCCATCTTAAGGGCTATATCAACCATTCCCTTATCAAAGACTTCAAGCTCAGGTTTAATGCCTCTCTCCTTCATAAGTTTGGCAAAATTCTTTATCGTATTATCCGTATTGATAAATATCTCATCTCCGCCGAAATTCAGTGTTCCACAATCTAAGGTTGCAAATTCAGGTGTTGGAACAATTTCTGTTGACTGGAGTCTTTCAAGATCTGACATTCCTACAGCCCCGCCAGTGGAAGGCTGAATGATTACATCAGGACAAATCTTATAAATAGCATCTACAGCTTCCTGGAATCTATCTTTATTTTGAGTCGGGGTCCCGTCGTCACATCTGACATGAAGATGAATCACTGAAGCGCCAGCGTCATAAGCAGACTTGGCTTCTCTAACAATTTCTTCAATTGTATATGGGACTGCTGGATTGTTCTCTTTTGTTACTTCCGCTCCGCAAATAGCAGCGGCAATGATTAGTTTTTCCATTGGATGCCTCCTTTTTCAGATAGAACCTGAGTGCTCCGTATTTTGATGCCTCTTTGATAGAACCTGAGTGCTCCGTATTTTTTATACCAATACATATT
>JAENWH010000526.1 GCA_016650135.1 Peptostreptococcaceae bacterium | reverse complement strand
TCAGTTCGCGTAAGATTGAGAGTTCTACTTACGATTCTGTCGCTTTCCGTTTTGTTGCCGGGAATCACCACCCAGACCATGATACCATCTCTGAGTTTCGCAAACGTTTTCTTGGACAGATAAAGGTTTGGTTTAAAGAGATATTATTAATAGGCAAAGAGCTTGGGTTTGTTAAACTTGGCAATATCTACATTGATGGCACCAAAGTTCAGGCCAACGCTTCGCGCCATAAGGCAATGAGCTACGAGTACATACAGAAATTAGAAAAACAACTTGAAGAAGAAATTGATAAATTATTAAACTTGGCTGCCTCCAAAGACGAAAGCGAAAAAGGATCAGACTTGGACATTCCGGAAGAATTAAAGCTACGGAAAGGCCGTTTAGCCAAAATACAGGGAGCAAAAAGCGTTGTGGAACAAAGGGCATCAGAACGTTACCAAAAAGAGAAAGAAGAATATGATGCCAAGATGGAACAACGCAACCAGAGGAAAGAAAAGACTGGGAAGAACCCCAGTGGCAAAGAACCCAAAGCTCCAACAAACCAGCCAAACGATAAAGACCAATATAATTTTACCGATCCGGAATCCAGAATAATGAAAACGTCCAGGGGCTTTGACCAATGCTACAACGGACAGGCTGCGGTAAACGATGATATGATTATAGTTGGGGCTTACAGCAACTCGCATGCGAACGACAAGCAGGAATTTATACCGGCCATAGAATCTGTACCTGAAGGATTATCAGGTGAAATATCCACCGCAGTTGCAGACACAGGCTACTTCAGCGAGAATAACATTGCTGATTGCGAACAGAAAAATATATCCCCAATCATCTCAACCTCAAGAGAAAATCACAACAGTTTTTTATCCAATATTTTAAATCCTGATCCAACCGAGGATGCGCAATGTGTCACCCCGGTTGAAAAGATGACCCAAAAATTGAAAAGCGAAGAAGGGAAAGAGATATACAAAAAAAGAAAACAAACCGTCGAGCCAGTTTTTGGAGTTATCAAAGAAATATTAGGATTCAGACGATTTTCGTTGAGAGGAGAAGCAGAAACAGATGCTGAATGGTCATTGGTCTGTTCTGCCTATAACCTTAAACGGTTTTTCAAGATGCAAATGGCATAAAAATGCCATTAATTGCTTTTTTGTCCACTGAAATTGGATTGAAATTGGATATTACACCGAAAATTTGAGCCACGTAATAAATGAAAACGAAATTAACGATTTCAAATATCAGTCAAAATGAAAACTAACCTAAATTTGACAAATGGAAGTCCGACAGGCTCCTAGAGGAAAGTTTTTTAAAGGTTTAAGCATCATAAGGTTTGGTCTTTAATAATCGTATAACTATTTACTGCCATCAGTTGATTCTATCGTGTAGATATAACAATATGCAAGTATAGTTTTTTTGGTTGATTTATGTACTAAATCTTATAGTGTATTAATGACAATTACTAAAAACCCGTTTTCCAGACAAAGCTGGCTAGCCTGGAACAACAACAACTTCAAGAACAGCCTTATTCGTATTCTTATTCACAAAAAAACAAAATAGCCGCCGCTACTGCAAATGCATTACCTACTAAAACCGCAATCATATAAGGTAATCCAAAACCTTCAGGAGCAAAAAGCAGGCAACTGGAATATACCTTGTCACCTTAAATAT
>JAENWH010000408.1 GCA_016650135.1 Peptostreptococcaceae bacterium | reverse complement strand
GTTCTCTGACAATGAAAAGGAGCAGATATGCAGAGTACTTACAGCCGAATTATCAAGCATCCAAAAGCCATTCAAATTTCTAGCTGTTTCACGACCAGTCGATATTACACCGCTTATAAATGAATACACAGAGCTACTTTCCAAGACCAATGATCAGAAGCAAAAGGAACTGCTAAGAAATGAGATTATGGTTGTAAGCAATTATGCAATGAGCGGAGAAGTTATTGAAAGACAGTTTTATATAATGCTTTGGGATAAATATCAAGAGAACGTTGAGAAAGATCTATTAAAAGAGTGTAGAGAATTTTTAAGTAAATTTGAAAGTGTGAATATCAGCTCAGACATTATCAAAGAACAAGAAATCGTCAGGCTATGTAATCTAATTAATAATCCCGCTTATGTGCATGTTGAGGATACAGAATTTGAAAGAGCAATGCCATTTGTTAAGGGATATTAAATATTTGAATTAAACAATTGGTAATGCATGGTATTAAGGCGTATCATATAAATTAGAAGACGAGTGAATATTATAGCAATAATGGGAAGTTTGCCCCTACGGCATGCTTCTTTGCCACAGTTGACAATATGATATCGACAGCGAGCAGATGCATTTATTGTTATTTTATTGCAAAATTAACGAGACTATGAAAGGAGGTGAAGAATATGGCATATGAAAAACCTGTAATCTTAGCGCAGAGTACAGTACGGATGGCAGAGTGTCACCCGAATAGTAAACCGAGTGGAAGACCTTGTAATCCACCGAAGCCAGGCGGACGCTAAGCGGCATTCAATTAATGGCGACGATGTTATGCAAATAGCATCGTCGCCAGATTGCAAAGGAGAAATTTGGATGTATTTTAAACGGAAATTCAATGTAATATTTAGAGACTATGGATCTTTTGGCTATATAACAGACAATAGAAATTTTGGATATAAACAAGCAAATGATGATGGCAATGATATTGGAGATAAAATTGTATCTCAGAGTGGCGCGGTATTTTTATCTGTTTTAGGGGAAAAACCTCAGACGCTTGATTGCCTAGTTGAAAAGATAAGCATGCAATTTACAAGTGTGGACATTGAAACAATAAAGAATGATGCTAGAGAGTTTTATTGCCTTCTTGAATTGGATGGGTTTATTATATCTGGTGAAACTTTGCAAGAATGCAATAAAAAAGACGTGGGTTTCTCATACAAGAAAGTAAAACTAAACAAGGAGAAACACGATTGTTCTCCAAATAAAGGCTTTAGGAAATCCACACAAGAATTTTTTGATGAATACTATAAAAATGAACCTCATCTCACAAATTTACACATAGAAATTGCAAGCAAGTGCAACGAAAGATGTGTACATTGTTATATTCCACATGAAAATAAAATAAATAGTATGGATCCTGATCTATTTTATAATATTTTAGAACAATGTAAAAGAATGAATTTATTACATCTAACGATAAGTGGTGGTGAGCCAATGATTCACAACAACTTTATTAATTTCTTGGAAAAATGTAATGAATACAATTTTTCTGTAAACATTCTTAGTAATTTAACTTTACTGAACAAGGCTACTCTTGAAGAAATGAAAAGGAATCACCTTTTGAGTGTTCAAACATCATTATACTCAATGGATGCCAATATTCACGATGCGATAACCCAAACAAAGGGAAGCTTTGAAAAAACTAGGAATGCAATATTAACGCTAATAGAAAATGATATTCCTTTGCAAATCAGTTGTCCAATAATGAAGCAAAATATGAACTGCTATTATGATGTTGTAGATTGGGGAAAAGAACACAACATTAGTGTTGGCAGTGATTATGTCATTATAGCAAGATATAACCATACAACAGATAATCTGGGTAACCGTCTGTCTATAAACGATGTCAAAGAGGTTATTGACCAAAGGATTGTTAATGAGCCTCACTATTTAGAGTTAATGGAAAAGGAAACTGAAAAGAAAAAAGATATGAATCCAGACGATTTTATTTGTAGCGTGTGTCATTCATCCATATGCATATCAGAAAATGGAAATGTTTACCCTTGCGCTGGTTGGCAGGATTATGTTGTAGGTAGCATAAATGAAACATCCCTTAGTGAGATTTGGAACGATTCAATAAAAGCACAATATTTAAGAAATTTACGAAGAAGAGATTTTCCAAAATGCATTAAATGTCCAGAAAATGAGTTTTGTACTATGTGTATGGTTAGAAACGCAAATGAAGACCCATTAGGAGATCCATTAGCAGTTAACGAGTATTTTTGTGATATCGCAAAACTAAATAAAAAAATGGTTCTTAACTGGAAATGTAATCTCATAAATTGTCAGGACAAGTGTTAAAGTAGTGTTTGGTTATGCTGACGGTGTG
>JAENWH010000552.1 GCA_016650135.1 Peptostreptococcaceae bacterium | reverse complement strand
CTAAGCCCAATCAAATGACTTATTGGCAGCACAGTGCATCGTTCGTATATATTCCAGTGAAGGTTCCCCCTTATGGTCATTCTTCATATGTGTTTTATCCTGGAAAGAAGGAACTAAATCCTGTTGATGTATTCTCAGAGAGTCCACGAAAGGAAGAGAACCCTTGCTATATTCTTGAAAATGGTATTATTAAAGCAACATTTTCAAGTGAGACTTTGGACTTAATTTCTTTTTTAAATATTCCAACGAATGAAGAGCTCTTGAGTGGACCCAGCGGTATTACCTTCTTGGAAGAGGATGCAAAAAAGGGAATGACCGCATGGATAGTGGGAAGAGAGAATCGGTCATTAAATGAACTTTTTAAAATAAGTGAAGCTACTATTAAGGTCAATGATTTGCAACAAGAATTGAGTTATAAAATGATGGTACGGAGCTCTCTAATTTACATAAATTTTATACTTCAACAGGGGAGTAACCGCATAACATGTAAAATAAAAACGATTTGGAAAGAAATTGGGTGTAATGAATTTATTCCACAGCTATCTTTTGCACTGCATATAAAAGATGCTGGAGATAATTTTTTATATGATATTCCGTTTGGAATTATAAAAAGAGAAGCATCCTCTATGCATGTGCCGGCATTAAGTTTTGCTGCAGGAAAGGTAAGTAATTCCATTGTACAGCTAATATCGCGTGGAAAGTATGGATTTTGTTGTACTGAAAATACGATGAGGGTAATATTATTGAGATCTTCATCTGACCCTGATATGTTCCCAGAAGTTGGAGAGCATCAACAACAAGTATCAGTATGCATTCACCAACTGCCTTGTACTCAAAAACAACTAATCGAAACATCATCCGTGGTTTGTAGTGACCTTCAACAGGTAACTCATGGGCAACACTCAGGTGTCCTCCCTATGAATACCTCTTATTTTAATGTAGAGGGACCCTTTATCTTAACAGCTATACTTAAAAACAATCATAATCAAAGTATTATTCTTCGAGGATATGAAACAGAGGGAACTAGTTCAGACATCTGCATAAGGTTGTCACCTCAAATTTCTATTAAAGAAGCAAATTTCAAAGGAAGAGAAGGCAAAGAAACTATTTTTCATCTTGTATTACCTAATAATACTTTTTCCTTCAAATCTCAGCCCTATGAGATATTCACAATCACTTTAACACTAGACAGTGATAAATCAGAGAAGAACAATCTTTGGTAATATGAGGTTCTATCACCTATCTTCTCAAGAGTGGAAAGTTCGCCACCGCATAGATCCTTTTAGAAGTCACAGATATTCAGGCCTGCCACTTGGTGCAAAGGCCTGAATATCTTGCTGAAATCCGGCTCATGCCTATTTTCAAGAATTTTGATTTTGTCTACTAAGAATCAAATGGGATTCTTAGTAATTGTATTAAAATTTGGCTCTTCAGTCTTTGTAGTGAAACCACTTTTATATTGAAAAAATACTGACTCCTAAAACCTCAATTCAACAGGAAATTCCTTTTTTAGGATATTCTTGACCAAGACTGTCTTTCCCCTAGCT
>JAENWH010000253.1 GCA_016650135.1 Peptostreptococcaceae bacterium | reverse complement strand
GGTACAATTGAAGGTTTAAACAATTACATAAAAGTTATTAAACGGGTTGCCTTTGGATACAAAAGCTTTTTCCACTTTAGAAATAGAATATTAATATTCAGGAATCTAATTAAACCAATGTCAAAATGCCAGGCATCATAATCGGATACCTGGCATAAGAAACTAGCACTTTTTTTCTTCACCAACACCATTTGACAAAGAACCAAATAAAGTTGTAAACAGTCTTAAAGCAATTCAATAGTGATAAGGGAAGAGTGATGATATTCTGCCCTCAACACCTAATAGTTTCTTGATTTTATACTTCATTTAGAGTTTAATTAAATTCTGAGGTATACCAGCTGCTAATATTAATATTCATTCCATAGTCTAAAAGCGTCCTTCATCCCCCCAATATCCTGTTCAATTACATTCTTTGCAACATCAACAAAACCCAAATTAAATGCGTTGCATAAAGCTTGATGGCGTTTTGACGCATTAATTAGCAGGGGTTTCATGTTTTTATTCTCATGTACAAACATGAGGGAATATCTATAATGCAACAAGGCACTTTCAAGCTTATCATACATTTGCATAATATATTTATTACGTGTCGCCACTATAATTGTTTCGTGAAATTCTTGGTCACATTTTGCATGAGCATTTGTGTCCAGATTATCGCTATTGCAAATATTTGTATATTGTGTTGCTAAGTTATTTAATTTGACCAACTGTTCGGAGCTAATATTAGTTACAGCAAGAAATGCAGCGTAACCTTCTAATGCGATACGAGCTTCATAAACCCTATTACACTCTTCTGCTGACATGCAATTAACTACTAATACCTTTCCAGTACCTTTATTAACTAAATTGATTTCGCTTAATTTACGTAGTGCATAATTTACAGGGGTCCTACTAATACCCAATTCATCTGCAATTTTACTTTCAATGAGTCTTGTGCCAGGGAAAATACGAAGTTGAATGATATCTCTGTACAAGGAATCGTAGACAACATCTCCTAAGTTTAAAAATGGATTACTCTTTAACTTCTCTTCTAAATCACTTTTTTCAATATCATCACCTCTTTAATTTGTAATATTATCCAAGGCTCTACTTACCCATTTAACGTAAAAATTTATATAAAAAATAAATTTTGTAAGTTTAGATATTTAACCTTATAACTTTTAGGCCCATTGTAAACTGAAGTTGAACTAAATAAAAAATCCCTGCATACTTATCTAGGATAAACGACTTAATTATAAAAAATTTACACCGTTAATATTATCACTAATCGAAAATTATTGCAATTAAAATTATACTCTAAGTTAGTTATAAAGACCGCCACTGGCGGCCATTCATATCCATAATCTCATATCTCGACATCTATACCCACACCCGACTTGAAATCAACTTGAAGCTTTCCTTAAAGCACCGTTATTTTTTCAATTAGCTGCCTTGTAATCTTATCGTTATATTTAGTAATGGTGCTGCTTTTCATATCCAGGAACTCAGTCATCTTACTTATACGCTGGCATTTGGTTTGTTGCTGTGCCTTATATTCCTGAGTTTCTTGCTTTATACCTCTAAGCCTGCAAATTTCTGCAGCCAGCACTGTTTCAATGTTCTTCGCCAGTATGGGTATAAAACTTTCTCGCCCATCAATTATTTGATTGAGGGCTTTAATAACTCCCGTTTGCAAAACTTCCTCTGCAATTGTTTGTGATGGGCAGTCACTACCTTTTTCCTCAAGCCTACTAACGCATCTCCATACAACTGATCTCTTGCCTCGGTTGTTCCAATGAACCCTGCGATATATATCCCCACATTCCCCGCAAAAGACAATGCTTGATAATGTATACCTTGACCTATACATTCTTTTGCTACCATTCTTGCTGTAGTAGAGATTTGCTCGCCTCCTAATTTCCTCTTGCACCTGCATATGCAAATCCCTTGGGATAATTGCTTCGTGGCTATTTTCCACATAATACTGAGACACAATCTCGTTATTAATAACTCGTTTCTTTTCAAGAAAATCAATGGTATAGGTCTTTTGAAGCAAGGCATCGCCGACATACTGCTTATAATTTTTCGGGATTTTAGGATACTTTTGTCCAAACGCTACCATATGTTCCGGTGTATTTGCCGGCTCCGGCATAAGCATTCACAGAATAGTTATCACCATATCCCATGATGTCACCTATTATCGTATTGTTTCCACCCATTGTCACACTGGTCAACTTCGTGCAAGTTAAAACGCACCTAACCCTATACTCGTAACCCACTTGTGGATGACGGTATTCTTAAAATGACCATTCCCGAACAGCCCGCACATGTGCACCAGCGGTATGTTGCAACCCAACAATGAAGTGGTATATTAATCTTGTAACACCCTCACTGCCCTTTCATCTTATTGGCATATCAGTCTATCTTACTTTATATCTAACAAACTTCTATTACTCTACGATATATTTCCCTTGCCTTATATAGATCTTCAATCGTTGCTGTTTCATCAGGTTGATGTTCCGTGCATGTCGCCCCAGGGAAATTTGGGCCAAAAGCTACAATATTAGCCATTGCTTTAGCATAAGTGCCACCACCCATTACGATAGGTTCTGACATATCACCAGTAATTGATTGATAAACCTTCAGCATATTTTGGATAAAATGCTCATTTTTATCCATGTATATAGGTTCTTCATGCCCTAATACTTTGACTGCAATATCATATAACTCTGTTCGCTTGGAGATTCGTGAAATAACATCATCGGCATCAAAACTTATTGGATACCGAATGTCAAGTATAAGACGAACTTTACCCTCATTCATCCGAAGCATCCCTGGGCTTATTGTAATGTCACCAGACACCTCATCATGAAGACAGCAATCAAGGTTCTTGCCGTTCCAACTCATTCCAATACATTCGTTATAAAATTCAGCGAACTTTCCTTTTGCTTTTTGCATCGCAAGCCCAATTGCGTTGATGCCTTCCCGTGGTGTACTGCCATGTGTCGATATACCCTGCTCTGTAACCGTAACAGTCTTTCCCTTGTCTAAATAACTGAGAGAGCAAACACTTGGCACAATGTTTGGTGCTATTCCACCATTTGCAGAAAGTAATCCAGATTTTTCTACATCCATAGAAAGTTCCAACTGAAGCATACCCTTTTCAGCATGAACGACTGGGAAGTCCCCATCCGCTGTAAATCCAAAATTGGGCAATTCTTCCTTTGCCTTGTAGTAATCCATATCCTTCCAATTACCATTTTCTTCGGAACATCCGAATATCAGACGTACACGTTTGTTTATTATACTACCACTTTGAAGAACATCTTTCATAGCATGGATGCAAAGTATCGCAGGTCCCTTATCATCAATGACCCCTCTACCAAATATTCTTTCCGCGGTTTCCGTTAAGGCAAAAGGCTCATAATGCCATCCTTCTCCGGATGGAACCACATCGACATGGACAAGGATGCCCATCAATGAATCTCCCTCTCCAATCTCTGCATAGCCAAGATAATTACCACAACGTTTTACCCGCATACCATATTTTTGACATAAATTAAGGCAATACTCTAGTGCACGATGGCAATCTAGCCCGAATGGATATTTGACATTATTTGAATCTATGCTTATACTCGGTATTGATACGAGACCTCGAAGATCGTCTAACATATTATCTGCTTTTCTGTATTTCATCACTGCCCCCTATCGTTCGAACGGGATATAATCCACAGGCAAGTTGAAGTGCGCTGGGCCAAAGCATTCAAGCCCCGCTCTCGTCGTCCAGATTTCCGGTGCTGGAAGTGCAAATATATTGAGCTCCATACCGTCCTCAAAGTTCGGTGTCGTAACTGGT
>JAENWH010000266.1 GCA_016650135.1 Peptostreptococcaceae bacterium | reverse complement strand
GCCTTTTCTTCGATGGCTTTGGCGATAAGAACTTCATTAGGAACCTGACTGCCCATATTTATTGCATTCATGCCCTTGTATCTTTCAAGCCCAAAATGTCCATGGAACCCTTTCATATTCATAATAGCATCAATACCTACAGTATGTGCATCTGTCCCAGAACAAGCTCCAACAACAACGACCTCTCTCTTAATATTTTCTTCAATATATTTTTGGCACTCAACTCTATCCATGGTTTCTATTTCGACTTTAGTAACCTTTATTGTTGTATAATCCACCGTATGCTGGCATTTGCCATACATGGTAAAGAAGGTGAATCCGCCTCCCATGTCTTTCGAATAAACAACTGCCGGTTCATCCAGACCCATTTTTTTCAGCAGTTGTTTTGCTGCTTCGCTTGCTTCTTCCCCATAAGGTACAGGAAGTGTAAACGCAAGTTCCACCATGCCGTCATTCATTGTGTCACCATAAGGCTTCACTTTTGTTAAATCTATCTTTGTAGTTGCATTGTTAATAGCTGTCATTATCTTACGCCTCCCATCATTAATGGAATAAATGGATTAAAGTAATTCTCATCCAGTGCACAAACGCCCTCAAGACCTTTGCCTCCATCTCTTGCACGCTTCACTCCTCCAAATTTACCTTGTTCTATCGTTCTAAATAAGCCTTCTTCTTCAATAGTACGAAGCAACGAATCAGCCTCTCCAAGCACAAATTTGGCTCTTTCCTGAATGATTCCACCAGCTTTGAATTCAACTTCGCTGCCAATGTCTCTTGCATTATTAAAAACATATTGAGCATTTTCAATGGAAAGGTATCTATCCTGCATATGAGGAGTATGAATCGCTTCTGTCAGCATACCCAGTAACTGCAAAGACTGTCCTGACCATACAGAAATCATATTAAATAATGCATCCTGCACATGGCCTTTAAAAATATTGCCTGTCATGAATTTTGTAGGTGGCATATACTTAAGACTTGCTTTTGGGAATATCTCTTTAGCCATAACTGCTTGAGAAAGCTCATAAAGGAATCCATTTTCCATATCTGGATCCATCTCAAATGCATGGCCAAGTCCCATTTGTTCTTCCTTAATATTAGCAAGCACTGCAAATTGTTCATTAATAAACTGAGATGCCAGTACAGTGTGTGCCGCTTCATAGGCATCATCCGTAGTAAGGTAATTGTCCTCACCAGAATTGAAAATAATTCCGCAATAGCCGATGATTACTCTTGAGAAAAACTGATCAACCAAGGTTCTCTGCATATTGATATCTCTGAATAAAATACCGTAAAGTGCATCATTCAGCATCACGTCAAGTCTTTCAATCGCTCCCATTGCTGCAATTTCCGCCATACACATTCCTGAAGAATAGTTGCAAAGTCTGATATATCTGCCAACCTCTTCTCCTACCTCATCCAAGGCTTTTCTCATGATCTTAAAGTTTTCCTGCGTGGCATAAGTGCCCCCAAAGCCCTCCGTTGTCGGTCCGTAAGGAACATAGTCCAACAAGCTTTGCGCCGTTGTTCTTATTACTGCAATAACATCTGCTCCCTGACGTCCGGCAGCCTGGGCCTGAATAACATCTTCATAGATATTACCTGTTGCTACGATAACATAAAGATAAGGCTTTTTCCCTTCTCCAATCCTCGCAATATAATCTTCCCTTTTTTTTGTTTGTTCATTAATTTTTTTCAGAGCCTCCATGACGGATGGCATAATCTTTGCTTCAGCCTCTTCTTTGGAAGCAAGTTTCAATTTTGTAATATCCAGTTCTCCAGCCGACATTTTCTCGGCAATCTCCTGAGGTGCAAGCCCAGTTTGAATCATGGTATTTCCCATCCAGTATGCAACTCCTCTGGACAATACCCCTGCATCTTTAATCTGATCAATAACCACATTTGGAAGTGGTGTTTCCACGTCATCAATTCCATCCACACCTAGTAATCTGAGAATTGTTCGTTCAGTACTTACCGTTGTATGCTTTTCAATGAATTCCTGCATGGTTGCAGCAATTCGTCCAGCACTTGACCGAGCACTGTCAATTACTTTCGGATCTAAATTTAATTTACTTTTCATCCTTATCCTCCTACATATATTTTTTTGCATTATTTATTATTTCTTCGTTAATTCCCAGCATCTTTGCTATATTAATCGCGTCCTTTGAAACTTTTTCATTTTCCGCAAGGTCACGCAATGTATAATCCATATATTTTCCAACTATTTCGATTCTTTCTTTTCTATTGGCATATCTTATTTCTTTGTCAAGTTTTCTAAAGTCAGCATTCGCCAGTCCTGTAACCTGCATATTTTTAGCATTTTTCGAATTATTCACCCCGTCATAATGAGTGGTAATAAGGCTGATAAATGGTCGTGCACTAAAATACTCGATGACTGCCTTTGTCAGCGCAAGTCCCTCTGTTGGGTTTGTTCCGCTTGCTATTTCATCTATCAACACAAATGCCCTGTCTTTGCAGTTATCAATAATTTCTTTCAGCTCTTCCATTTCACTTCCAAAACTGGATAGCCCTCTTTGCAACGACTGGCTGTCACCTATTAAAATGTGAATATAACTGGAAAGCCCTATTTTTGCCGAAATACATGGGACATAAAATCCATATTGTGTGAGTAATACAACAAGCCCCGCTAGTTTCAGACAAACTGTCTTGCCTCCCATATTTGCTCCGGTAATGCAGGAAACCCCTGTTTTCAGGCTTATGCTCACCGGGCAGTACTCTTTTCCTTTTTTGTGTAGAATCTCTTCCACTTCCAGTTGCCTGCCTTTTACAATGTCAATGATATGCTCTTTTACTATAATCGGCTCTACACAGTTATGCTCAATGGCGTAAGCCGCTTTCGCAAAAGCAAAGTCAATTTGTCCAATTTTACTGCAATTGGCAAGAAGGGTTTCTTTATTCTTCCCAATTTCTTTCGAAAGTGATTTTCTCACTTCAAGTTCAAGATTATCCAGTTTTTCATTTATCAGATTGATTTTTTTTGTCAACTCGTAAACCTCATCCGTTGGCTTAATGGTGTAGGTAATGGTCATATAATCCTGATCATTCATTATCATCTCGGGAATGTCTTTAACCATTTTAATGGCCTGTTCATTACTCTTTTGAATAAAGCACTCAAACTTTGGTGTAAAAACTAATTTATATTTTGCTTCAAGCTCCAGTTTCAGCCGCTTTTGCTCTTTTCTGATTAAAATCTCTGTCTCCCTTTTCTCAGTTCTGAGTGGTGCAAGGTCTTTCGAAAATTCATCATAAATGTAGAAAGTATTAATCCTGTCACCTCTTGGATCAAGGGTATCCAAAAGGGATTTTATTTCTTCAAGCCGAAATTCTTCCAATGGTTTTGGCATCAGACTTTCCATGATACATTTAATTTTTTCCATCCTTAAAAGAAGGTTTTTCATTTCAAACAATTCAACCATTGACAAGACATTGTTTTTGCTTCGCTCAATAGTGAATAGGGTGGCTTTCACCTCCATAAGTTCCTGTAGAAGTTCCTGCAGAGCCTTTTCTTTATTCTTTATCAAATGAACAAAAACGCCTGTCTTCTTATATTCATATTTCAATTCTTCTTCTTGCCCCGGCAGAAACGGAATAATGCCTTTCACAAGATTAACACCAAAAGGCGTTTGCACATTTATATTACGAAGCACGAAATCAAGACCTATTTCACTTCTGGTTTTAGAATTTGCTATTCTCATTCCCTACTCCTCTAAAAGTGTACTCTCCACTTAAAAGTTC
>JAENWH010000465.1 GCA_016650135.1 Peptostreptococcaceae bacterium | reverse complement strand
CAACTTGCCTTATTGAGCATTTGGTACAACAATTTTTTCAAGGCTGAAAGCGAAGCGGTAATCCCTTATACCCAATATTTACAGAAACTGCCTTCCTACCTGCAACAGGCAATTATGGAAAGCAACGGTAAAAGTGTAGACAGGAACGGGGAAGCTGTTTCCTATCAAACTGGAAATATCATCTGGGGCGAACCCGGCACCAATTCACAACACGCTTTTTTCCAGTTGATCCATCAGGGCACTAAATTGATCCCCACAGATTTTATTGGTTTTAAAGAGTCGTTATATGGGGACAAGGATCATCACGATAAATTGATGGCCAATTATTTTGCGCAAACTGAAGCCTTCCTGATGGGAAAAACTTCAGAAGATGTTCAAAAAGAACTGGAGGATAAAAACCTGTCAAAAGATGAAATTAAAAAATTGAAACCCTTCAAAATCTTCCAAGGGAACAAACCCACCACTTCCATTTTAATAAACAAGCTTACACCTGCAAGTTTGGGAAAATTGATCGCGATGTACGAGCATAAGATCTTTGTTCAGGGCGTGATCTGGAATATATTCAGTTATGATCAGTGGGGAGTTGAATTAGGGAAGCAATTAGCTTCACAAATCCTTTCCGAAATACAGCGAACAGAAGTCCGGGAACACGACAGTTCCACTGAAAATCTATTAAAATCATATTTGAGATAGATATTAACTTTTTGTGGCTAAGTTCTAATGTAAACAGCAATTATTTTTGTATCTTTAAGGATGAAAACGAGCCAAGAAATAAAGCATTCTTTTAATGAACTTCCAATAGGTATTCAAAATACTTTGCTGGAAGAACTTCTGATGGAACAAGAACTGCATGGGAAAGTCATCCAAGAAGCAGGTTTGGAAATTTTAAAGGAGCGTGATAAAAAGCCGTGCCCACATTGTGCAAGCACAAGGGTTTATAAGCGCGGGAAACAAAATGGCGTAAATGTACCGTTGCAATGATTGCAGCAAATGGTACAGTGAGACAACGGGAACCGCTTTGTACGATATAAAGCTTAAGTCCAAATGGCAATCCTACCTTAAATGTATGGAACAAGGTATGCCGATAAAGAAAATAGCCAAGAAACTAAATATCAGTATCCAGACAAGTTTTGACTGGCGACATAAAATATTAAGTTCATTGGATCAATTTGTCCCAAAAGAATTGTCTTCAGAGGTAGAGTGCGACGAACTGGAACTGGCCCTTAGCAACAAAGGAAGCAAAAGTTTGGACAGGGACCCCAGGAAAAGGGGAACTGATTTTAAGCGCAACCAAGGTAAAGGCGAAGTCACAACGGTTCAAGTAGTGACGGCCGTCCAGAGAAACGGTGGCAAATATCTCAAAGCAGTTGCTTCCAAACGCCTTAGCAAAGAAGAAATTGCAAAAGTATTTGATGGAAAGCTAACAGGAAAGACCACTTTAATCACGGATAAACACCCTTCATATAGGGCTTTTGCCAAAGACAATCCATCTATAAAACACAAAGCACTGCTGGCAAAGGACCATGTTGACAAAAATGATGGAAAAGTCCATCTGCAAAGGGTGAACAACGTCCACTCCCAGCTCAGGACATTTTTAAGGCCTTTCAATGGAGTTAGCTCGAAATATTTGCAAAACTACCTCAATTGGTTCGCCTGCACTGATAATATCCATAACAGTAAGACAATCCTCAAACAATGGCTCATATCAATACTTTTGACAGATCAGGCTTACCATTTATTTGAACTGTTCAAACAAAATGCTGTATTAATTAGAACTTAGCCCTTATTAGAAACTTGGGCACTTTCAAAACTTGCCATTTTGTTTAAAAAATTAACGGCAGCTTCAATAATAGGATACGATATAGCTATACCTGAACCCTCTCCTAAACGCATACCTAAATTCATTACGGGTTCTGCCTCCATAAATTCCAACATTTTTGTATGACCTTGTTCATCGGAATGATGCGTGAAAATAGCATAATCCAATACATTTTTAT
>JAENWH010000365.1 GCA_016650135.1 Peptostreptococcaceae bacterium | reverse complement strand
TTTTTGATAGAGGAGTGGAATGTAGATGCCCATAGCCTGAATATTAAAAATAATTACGACGCCTATGAAGGGAAAACGGTTTCCTGCGCTGGAAGAATCATGGCTAATCGGCATATGGGAAAAGCCTCATTTATTGACATACAAGACAAAATGGGAAGAATCCAATGTTATATCAGACAGGATGTTATTACCCCAGAGGAGTATCAGGTTTTTGTAACTTATGATATTGGAGATATTGTTGGTGTTGTAGGAAACGTTTTCACAACGAAGCATGGTGAAGTTTCAATTAAAGTCAGCCAGATTACATTACTGACTAAATCGCTGCAAGTGCTTCCAAATAAATTCCAGGGATTAAAGGATCAGGATATCAGATATCGTCAAAGATATGTTGACCTTATTATGAATCCTGAGGTTCGAGAGACATTCATTACAAGAGCAAGTATTATTAAGGAAATAAGAAGGTATTTAGAGGAAGAAAAGGGCTTTTTGGAAGTTGATACACCTATATTAACAACAATTGCAGGGGGAGCGAATGCAAGACCTTTCGAAACGCATCACAATACCCTGGACATTGACATGAAGCTTCGAATCTCAAATGAACTTTATTTGAAAAGACTGATTGTTGGCGGTCTTGACAGGGTTTATGAAATGGGAAAAATGTT
Organism: Peptostreptococcaceae bacterium; assembly: GCA_016650135.1. The sequence goes on along the minus strand of JAENWH010000365.1, from coordinate 2,017 downwards.
CCGAAATGAAGGAATGGATAGAAATCATAATCCGGAATTTACATCCATGGAGCTTTATCAGGCATATGGTAACATGGAAGATATGATAGATATCACGGAAAATGTTATTGCAGCAGCGGCTATGAAGGTAAATGGCACTACTGTTATTGAGTATCAGGGAAAACAGTTTGATGTGAAACCGCCATGGGCAAGAATAACGATGCAGGATGCAGTTAAAAAGTGGGTTGGTGTAGACTTTGATGAAGTTCAGACAGATGAACAGGCAAGAGAAGTTGCTAAAAAATATAAACTGGATCATGCAGATACCATCTCAAGAGGTCTAGTTATAGCAGCACTGTTTGAAGAGTATTGTGAAAAGCACCTGGAAGGACCAATATTTGTTATTGGACATCCTGTTGAAATATCACCTCTTGCAAAGAGAGACCCAATTGATCCAAGAATTACAAGAAGATTTGAAGCTTACATTAATTGCTGGGAAGTGGCAAATGCTTTTTCAGAGTTAAATGATCCAATAGATCAGTACCAAAGATTTAAAGAACAGCAGGCACAACTTGATGATGGGAGCGACGAAGAAGCTCACCCAATGGATGAAGATTTTGTAAATGCTTTAGAGGTCGGAATGCCTCCTACAGGAGGACTGGGGATAGGGATTGACAGAGTTATCATTCTGATTACAAACTCCCCTTCCATCAGAGATATTATTCTGTTCCCAACCATGAAACCATTATAAAAATACCAAGAAAGTTTGCTTCGGCAAACTTTTCTTTAGGAAAAGGAGAGAAACAAGATGAAGGACATTCAGCTTAGGCAACTATTCAGAAATACTGAAAAGTATGCAGATCAGGAAGTAATCATCAGAGGATGGATTAGGACCAACAGAAGTTCAAATAAATTTGGTTTTATTGAGCTGAATGATGGCTCATTTTTTAAATCGGTTCAAGTTGTTTATGAGGAAGAAATCATTGCCAACTTTGAAGAAATGTCAAAAGCGCCGATAGCGGCTGCCTTGATGGTAAAAGGGAAGCTTTTAATGACGCCAGAAGCAAAACAGCCTTTTGAAATAAAGGCTTTAGAAGTCGTTGTTGAAGCGGATTCCGATTCTGATTATCCCTTGCAAAAGAAAAGACACAGCTTGGAATTTTTGAGAGAGATTGCACATTTAAGACCTAGAAGTAACACTTTTTCGGCGGTTTTTAGAGTGAGATCTTTGGTAGCTTATGCAATTCATCAGTTTTTTCAAGAGAATAATTTTGTCTATGTGCATACACCAATCATTACAGGAAGTGATGCCGAGGGTGCAGGAGAAATGTTTAGAGTAACAACTTTGGACATGAAAAACCCGCCTAAAGATGAGAAGGGAAATATAAACTACAGTGAAGACTTTTTCGGGAAAGAAACAAGCCTGACAGTAAGCGGACAGCTTGAGGCCGAAACCTTTGCCATGGCTTTCAGGAATGTGTATACCTTTGGACCAACCTTCAGAGCTGAAAATTCTAATACTGCGAGACATGCATCTGAGTTTTGGATGATAGAACCAGAGGTTGCCTTCGCTGACCTGCAGGACAATATGGAGTTGGCAGAGGCTATGATTAAATACATTATTAACTTTGTACTTGAAAAAGCACCTGAAGAAATGGAATTCTTCAACAGCTTTATAGAGAAAGGCCTGACAGAAAAATTAAATGCTATTGTGAACAGTGATTTCGCCAGAATTACTTACACAGAAGCTGTTGAAATGCTTTTACAGTCAGACAAAGAATTTCAGTTTCCTGTGAAGTGGGGAATTGATCTTCAAACTGAGCACGAACGTTACATTACTGAAGAAATTTTCAAAAAGCCTGTATTCGTAACAGATTATCCAAAGGACATTAAAGCATTCTATATGAGAATGAACGATGATAACAAGACCGTTGCTGCCATGGACCTTTTAGTTCCAGGCGTGGGAGAGATTATTGGCGGAAGCCAGAGAGAAGAGCGTATTGACCTTCTTAAAGGACGTATGGCAGAAATGGGACTT
>JAENWH010000483.1 GCA_016650135.1 Peptostreptococcaceae bacterium | reverse complement strand
GGCTCTTTCCATGATATCAGTATTCACTTTTATTGTGGCAATCATTTTTATAAAAATATTAATTGAATTTTTGATGGTATCGCCTGCATCAAAAATAGGCAGTTTGTCCTCCTGCATATCCTTATTGTATGCCAGGGGGAGACCCTTCATTATTGTTAATAAAGTGAACAAATCCCCATAAACACGCCCTGTTTTACCGCGAATAAGCTCGGCCATATCCGGGTTTTTCTTCTGTGGCATGATGCTGCTGCCGGTGCTGAAGGCATCGTCCATTTCAATGAAGTTAAACTCTGTTGAGCTCCAAAGAATCAGCTCTTCACAAAATCTCGAAAGATGCATCATCGTAATGGAACAACAGCTTAGAAACTCTATTGCAAAATCACGATCGCTGACTGCATCCATTCCGTTTGGGCAAATATTTGCAAAATCAAGTTCCTTTGCCAGGAAGTCCCTGTCAGTATTATAGGTGGTTCCTGCAAGTGCTCCGGCACCAAGAGGCATGTAATCAGTACGCTTGAAACAGTCTTCGAATCGTTCTTTGTCTCTTTTGAACATCTGGTAATAGGCCAGAAGATGATAAGCAAAGGTTACGGGCTGTGCCCTTTGAAGATGGGTGTAGCCTGGCATGACTGTATCCTGATGCTCAACGGCTATGCCATGTAATGTTTCTTTTAGGGAATCAAGCAACCCTTCAATCTGAAGGATTTCTTCTTTTAAATAGAGCCGAATATCAACAGCAACCTGATCATTACGACTTCTTGCCGTATGAAGTTTTTTGCCAGCAGAACCAATTCGCTCTGTCAGAATGCTTTCAATATTCATATGAATATCTTCTTGTGCAATGGAAAATGTTATTTTACCAGCCTCAATATCCTGTAAAATATCAAGAAGAGTACTCTCTATCTGGAGAGCCTCCTCTTTTGTTAATATATTCTGTTTTGCAAGCATTTTACTGTGAGCTATACTGCCGGCGATATCCTGGCTGTATAATCTTTGATCAAACTCAATTGAAGCATTAAATTCTTCAGCCGACGAATTCGCCGCCTTTGAGAATCTTCCTTTCCAAAGTTTGTTGCTCATCTGATCCTCCTTTTTTTTCTCTTTGCTTTTTTTGAATAGCACGGATTTTTAGTGGCAAAGAGAACAAGTTGATAAAGCCTTCTGCATCACTCTGGTTATATATTTCATCCTTGCTGAAAGTTGCATATTCTTCACTGTAAAGTGAATAATCTGATTTGGTTGCTACAGGAATACAATTACCTTTATAAAGTTTAACCTTGACAACACCAGTAACTTCTTCCTGCGTAACATCTACGAATGCGGAAAGACCTTCTCTTAAAGGTGTGAACCATAAGCCATCATATAACAACTGAGCAAATTTAAGTGCAATTGTATTTTTATAATTCATAGTATCTCTGTCTAACACTAACTTTTCTAAAGCAGAATGTGCCTTGTAAAGGATCGTGCCCCCTGGAGTTTCATAAACACCACGAGATTTCATTCCCACAAGTCTGTTCTCAACAATATCGATTGTTCCAACGCCATATGCGCTTCCTAATTTGTTTAATGCTGTTATAAGTTCAACCGGTCCCAGTTTTTTATCATTCACAGAGACAGGAATCCCTTTTTCGAACCCTATTTCTACATATAAGGAAGTGTCAGGCGCTTTTTCAACAGGGACACTCAAAACGAGAATGTCATCCAGGTGCTCATTCCATGGGTTTTCAAGATTTCCACCTTCGTGGCTGATATGCCAGATATTTTCATCTCTACTATATATTTTTTCTGCAGTTTGAGCAATAGGAATGTTATGATCTTTTGCATAATCAATGCATTCTTCCCGGGAACAAAGATCCCAGGTTCTCCAGGGAGCAATGATCTGAATGT
>JAENWH010000177.1 GCA_016650135.1 Peptostreptococcaceae bacterium | reverse complement strand
TATTGCCGAAATGGCAAAACTTCCTAAAGAAGTTAGAGTAATTACTGATAAATTAGATTCTGTAGGTAATACTACAGCGGCGATAGGAAAGGGTTTTGCCATCGGTTCAGCGGCACTAACTGCACTTGCACTGTTTGCAACATATTCACAGGTTGCCGGATTGAAATCCATCAGCTTACTTAGTCCTTTAGTAATTGCAGGACTATTTATTGGCGCAATGCTTCCATTTCTGTTTTCAGCACTTACAATGAATTCTGTTGGAAAAGCTGCCTTTGAAATGATCGAAGAAGTTAGAAGGCAGTTTAAAGCTGACAAGGGTATCATGGCAGGAACGTCGAAGCCTGATTATGCAAAATGTGTTGATATCAGTACGAGAGCTGCACTTAAAGAAATGGTTGCTCCAGGATTGTTAGCAATACTTGCACCTCTTCTTGTAGGTTCAATTATGGGGACTGAAGCTTTAGGCGGTATGCTGGCCGGATCACTTTCATCTGGAGTGTTGCTTGCTATTATGATGGCAAATGCTGGCGGAGCCTGGGACAATGCCAAGAAATACATCGAAGAAGGACATTACGGCGGCAAAGGTGGAGACCCACATATGGCTGCTGTTGTTGGAGATACAGTAGGAGATCCGTTTAAGGATACTTCCGGTCCATCAATTAATATCCTGATTAAACTTATGACAATTGTATCAGTAGTATTTGCCCCATTCTTTGTAGCAATTGGTGGATTATTATAGGCATATACTATTGACCGACAGGAGCCAGAATTAATTAATAATTATATGAACACAAAAGCGGACAGTTTATACTGTCCGCTTTATAGTGCCTCATACTATCGTAAAATTGTTGACTAGCACTAAAAATAGTATTAAGATAATAATAGTAAATACAATTGAATTTGAATTAGTAAGAAAGGATTTAATGATATGAAGCATGAATTTCCAATAACCAGAACAACAAACCCTAAAAAAAAGCCTGACCCAAGTACCTTGAAATTTGGAGAAACATTTACAGATCATATGTTTATTATGGAGTACACTGACGACAAAGGATGGCATGATGGAAGAATTGTGCCTTATGGTCCGCTTTCAATTTCACCAGCGGCTACCTGCCTGCATTATGGGCAGGAAATGTTCGAAGGATTAAAGGCTTATAAGACAAAAGAAGGGAACTTTCAATTATTCAGACCAGATATGAATGCAAAAAGGACAAATGTAACGAATGAAAGAATGTGTATTCCACAAATCGATGAAGATCTTTATGTTGATGCAATCAAAGCACTTGTCAGTCTGGAGAAGGATTGGATTCCCGATATTCCAGATACATCTTTATATATCCGACCGTTTATTATTGGAGATTCTCCAGTACTTGGGGTTAACCCGGCAAAACACTATATTTTTTGTATTATTACATGTCCTGTTGGACCATATTACGCAAACGGGCTTTCACCAACAAAGATTTATGTTGAAGAAGAATTTGTCCGAGCAGTAATGGGTGGAACAGGTTATGCAAAAATTGGCGGGAATTATGCAGGCGCATTAAAATCTCAAGTGAAAGCTCATGATAAAGGATATGACCAGGTATTATGGCTTGACGGCATAGAAAGAAAATATGTAGAAGAAATTGGCACGTCAAATGCGTTTTTTGTAATAGGCGATGAAATTATTACAGCACCGCTTGCCGGAACAATATTGCCTGGAATAACAAGAAATTCTGTTATTACACTTCTAAAGGAATGGGGCTTAAACGTTTCTGAAAGAAGATTAACCATTGAAGATGTGTTTAAAGCTGGCGAAGAAGGAACTTTAAAGGAAATATTTGCAACTGGAACAGCAGCTGTTATATCACCAGTAGGGGAACTGTCCTGGGAAGACAGAAAAATAACGGTTAACAATGGAGAAATAGGGAGTATTTCGCAAAAATTATATGATACATTATACGGAATACAATCAGGGCTGGTAGAGGATAAACATAACTGGATAGTTGATATCAAATAGATTATTTGGGCTTGAAGCAAAAAAAATATTAATAAAGAGTAGCATAGCTGCTCTTTTTAAGTTAAAATAAGAATATGAATAAGAAAAAAGAATTTGTGAAAAGCAAAAAAAACAAAAAAATTGTATTCAGTAATGCAATAAAAGAAAAAAAGGTTACATTTATTAATGAACCGAAAGAAACAGGGACCTTAATGAAGCATAAAAAAGGTTTCGGGTTTGTTGTTCCCGATGAAGAAACTGGCAATGATATTTTTATCAGTACAGATGATATGAACAACGCAATGAATGGAGACAAGGTTTCTGTAAGGGTAACGGGCAGCAGCACAGCGACAGGGAAAAGAGAAGGGATCATTGAAAATATTATCACAAGGAATATTACTGAGATAGTAGGGACTTTTGACAGCAGTAATAATTTTGGGTTTGTTATATCTGATGATAAAAGACAAAATGATGATGTGTTTATTAAAAAGAATGACTTTAAAGGAGCGAAAAAAGGAGATAAGGTAGTAGTAACGATTTCTAAATATCCCGAAAAAGGTCATAAAGCAGAGGGATTTATTTCGGAAATTATCAGCAGATATGGTGAAGTCGGCGGAGATATAAAAGCCTTAATAAGGTCTTACAATTTAATTAAAACATTTCCAAGCTCAGTTAATGCTGAAGCAACCGCCATATCAAAAAAAGAAACCATGACGGAAGCAGTAAAAAGGCTAAGCCTGAAAGACCGAAAAATAATCACGGTGGATGGAGCGGATGCAAAGGATTTGGATGATGCAATTTCATTAAGCAGACTGCCAAACGGGAACTACCTCTTAGGCGTTCATATTGCTGACGTAAGCCATTATGTTGCAGAAGGTGGACGCTTAGACAAAGAAGCATTAAAAAGAGGTAATAGCGTCTATTTGATTGATCAGGTCATTCCCATGTTACCGACAGTATTGTCCAATGGAGTATGCAGTTTAAATGAAAAGGTTGACAGACTTACACTTTCCATTGATATGGAAATCAATGGTGAAGGAAAGGTTGTGAATCACGTTATTTATGAATCTGTTATTAACTCAACGGCAAGAATGGTTTATTCTGATGTATCAGATATTATAGAAGATAAAAGTGTTGATTTGATATCAAAGTATGCTTACATTTATGAAGAAATACTTTTGATGGATGAACTTGCTTTAATCCTTAGAAAAAAAAGAGTTGACCGAGGGAGTTTAGACTTTGATTTTGATGAGGCTCATATTACTTTAAATAATGAAGGCATTCCTATCAGTATAGAAATTGCAGAGAGAAGGGTTGCTAATAAAATAATTGAAGAGTTTATGTTGCTGGCAAATGAGACTGTGGCAGAGCATTTCTATCATTTAGAAATTCCTTTTGTTTATAGAATCCATGAGAAGCCAGCATTGGAAAAAATGGAGGAGTTCCAGGCATTTATAAGAGGTTTTGGGATAACGTTAAAAGGTACTCCTGAAAACATTCATCCGAAAGCTCTTTCGGATGTTCTAAAAAAAGTTGAAAATCAAAGTTATGAAAATGTAGTGAACACAATTATGCTTCGTTCAATGAAAAAAGCATTTTACGGTGTTGACTGTGAAGGCCATTTCGGCCTGGGTGTCAAGTTCTACTGCCATTTTACTTCTCCAATAAGAAGGTATCCTGACTTAATGATTCATAGAATAATAAAAGAATCTTTAAAAGGAAAACTTAGCGAATCTCGCATAAAATCATTGAAAAAGAAGGCGATTGAGGCATCTTCCATTGCTTCTGCAACAGAAAGAAAAGCGCAGGAACTGGAGAGAGAAGTCGAGAAACTGAAGAAGGCTGAATATATGTCCAAGCATATTGGAGAAACCTTTGATGGGATAATAAGTGGCGTCAGCAATTACGGATTTTACGTAGAATTGCCAAATACAATTGAGGGCATGGTCAGAGTTTCCTTTTTAATGGATGATTTTTATGACCACGACTCGCAGAATTATAGACTGATTGGCCGGGACAAACATAAAGTGTATGCACTTGGAGACAAAATAGTCATAAAAGTAAAAGATGTGAACATCCCGGACGGTGAAATAGACTTTATGGTAGTAAACCCATTATAAGCAAATTATAATGGGTTTTTTTTATTTTTCCAGGTTCCAGAAATATGGCGTAAACAGCAGAAGAACTGTTAATAATTCAAGTCTGCCAACTATCAGCATAAAGCTGATAAATAGTCTGATCGGTGGGCTGAAAATACTGAAATCAGCAGTAGGCCCAAGTTCGCCAAAGGCAATTCCAGTATTTGATAATATTCCTGCAGATGCAGTTAAAGTGGTCGTCATATCCAGATTATCAAGAGAAAGAACCAAAGATGTGAACAGATATATTATCAGATAAAGCATGGCAAATACCGTAATTGATGACACAGTTTGTGCACTTGCAACACTTTTGCCAAGTCTTACAGCAACGACTGACCTGGGGTGTAATCTTTTTCGGAACCCTCTTAATATAAGTTTGATAATTACAACGAATCGGATTACTTTAAAAGAGCCACAAGTGGAGGCTGCACAACCACCAATAAACATTAATGTGAAAAGTATGGATTGGGTAAAGGTTGGCCATAAAGTGTAATCTGCGATAAAGTAACCTGAAGTTGTGGAGAAAGATACGGTTTGGAAGATACCTGCCCTCATGGCTTCATGTAATGTTGAATATGTTCCTGAAGTAAATAATGTTGTGCTTACAATTACAAAAGAAATAAAAATAATCAATACAAAGACCCTAAGCTCTGTGTCTCTTAGAACAGTTTTCCATTTACCATTAAAAGC
>JAENWH010000460.1 GCA_016650135.1 Peptostreptococcaceae bacterium | reverse complement strand
TAAAGGACGTATGGCAGAAATGGGACTTGACGAGAAGGATTACTGGTGGTATCTGGACATCAGAAAATATGGCGGCGTGAAACATGCGGGTTACGGATTAGGATTCGAAAGAATCATTATGTACATAACAGGTATGACCAACATCAGAGACGTGCAGCCGTTCCCAAGAACACCAAAAACAGCGGAGTTTTAAATGAACACTTTTTTTACAGCAGTAAAAGACGGAACAGTAAAAGGTCTTAAGACAGGATTAATGCTTCTTAAGATTATGCTCCCTATCTATTTCATCGTAGTTTTAATAAAATATTCGCCAATTATGCCGTGGCTTCAAAACTCTTTTGAACCAAGCATGGGCTTATTCAGGTTGCCGGGAAATGCAATTGTACCAATCATCACAGGAGTGTTTACGGATGAATATGGCGTCATTGCAGCGATGAGGTCTTTTGATTTCAGTATGGCGCAAATCACTACGATAGCAATGATAATTTTAACCGTTCACTCTCTGCCCGTGGAATCGGCAATTTCAAAAAAAATTGGGTTACCGCCAGTGAAAATTGCGTTATTTCGAATTGCTTTGGCAATATTTATAGGGCTGTTAATTGGCTGGCTAGGAGGGATTTTATAATGAGTGCAACATTTGATGCGATTATAAATGAAATGCTTACTGGCGCAATTACAACGATATTTAATCTTCTTAAAGTACTGATCCCTTTGATGATTATTGTGGAAATACTGATGGTTTATAAAATCATTGAAAAAGTCGCAACTAAACTTGAAGGTTTTGGTAAGATAATGGGTATGAGCAAAAATGCGGTATTTCCATTGCTTGTCGCAGTTTTCATGGGTGTCACCTATGGAGCCGGGACTATTATAGAAATCAATAAGAGAACACCACTTTCAAGAAAAGATATGGCGCTGGTCGCAGTTTTCATGTACTTATGTCACGGCATTATTGAAACTGGATTTTTGTTTTATGTGGCGGGGGCAAATGTTTTAGTTGTAACCCTTGGAAGATTATTTTTCGCTTTAATTGTAACAATGATTGCGGCCAGGCTTCCATATTTTAAGAATATGGAAAATTGAAAATGTTTTTTGGAATAACTGAGATAAAAGTTTTTTGGAATAAACGATATAAAGTGTTGACTTGTTATTAAAATATGGTTATACTTAAAAAAATTGAATGAGATTATGAAACCGATGATGTGGAGATAAAAACAAATTGTGCACTTACAGAGAGTTGGGGTTGATGAGAGCCCGGCAGAACGCAGATTGTTAAATGGACCACGGAGGGTGCGGCCAAAGGAACCTTTTGTTCTGAGTATTCCGTGACGTGAATGCATACGTTAGTTGCATGGGATATGTTAGTATCCTGTTGAGAGTGGGGATTTCCCCAAAGCAAGGTGGTACCGCGGGTTTGCTTTTTTAACCCGTCCTTGACAGTATTCTGTTGAGGACGGGTTTTTTGATGTATAAAAAAATTTCCTCACAGTTAAATTTATATTTAGGAGGGAAAATAAAGATGACAATGATGATGGTTAAACCAAGTTTAGACGCAGCGAAAGAACTGGCAAGGGATTATAAAATAATACCATTAAGCCGTGAAATTTATTCTGATATCAGGACGCCTATTGAGGTGTTAAAAATTCTGAAAACGATAAGCAGACACTGTTACATGCTTGAAAGTATGGAAAGCCCCGAAAAATGGGGGAGATATACATTTTTGGGATTTGATCCAACGATGGAGGTAACTTGCATTGACGGGATGCTGAATATAGGCTTAGAGAAAAAGATTGCTATAAAAGTAGTACATCCCAAAGATTATATAAGGCAAATCCTCGAAGAAAATAAAAGCCCGAAATTTGATTATCTGCCTCCGTTTACAGGTGGCCTTGTGGGATATTTTTCTTATGATTTCGTAAAATACAGCGAGCCAACCTTAAAGTTAGATGCAGAAGATCAGGAAGGGTTTAAGGATGTTGATCTGATGCTGTTTGACAAGGTTATAGCTTTTGATAACCTAAAACAAAAG
>JAENWH010000133.1 GCA_016650135.1 Peptostreptococcaceae bacterium | reverse complement strand
CGCCCTATTTGGTCTTGCTCCGAGTGGGGTTTACACGGCCAATATGTTACCATATTGCCGGTGAGCTCTTACCTCACCATTTCAACCTTACCAGGGTCTTAACCCTTCGGCGGTATGTTTCTGTTGCACTTTCCTTAAAGTCACCTTCACCAGACGTTATCTGGCACCCTTACCCTATGGAGCCCGGACTTTCCTCGTGAACTAAATCACGCGACTGTCTGACCTACTCCCGTAAATTATACCACAGTTTTCCTCAGTTTCCAAAAGGATTTATATTAATTTTTGACTCTATTATTATGACTTTATCACCTGTTAATTTTTTCAGCTTTTCTGCGAAATTCACTAAAAATATTCTTTCAGTATAATAATGACCGGCGTCAATCAGACAAAGCCCCATTTCTTTCGCATATTGGGCATCATGATACTTTATATCTCCTGTAATCAGCAAATCGCAACTGTTTTTTAATGCATCATTAATCAAGCTGGCTCCTGAACCAGAGCAGATGCCAATTTTTTGTATTAACTTACCAGCATCCCCAACTTTTTTTATATCAGAGGCAGGAACTGCAAGTCCTTCTTCCACGGTAGATATCATAGAATCCAGACTAATAGGTGTTTTCAATTTAGTCAGTCTGCCAATTCCAAATTCTCCAAAATTTCCGGTGCCAACAATTCTTGACATTTTTAAATTAATTAAGCCAATTAGATAATCATTATTCCCACCTATTGCTTTATCAAATGTGGTATGCGTCGAGAAAACGGAAATATTATTCATTATTAGTTTATTTATATATCTGCCAACAGTATCATCTGTATTAATTTGATTAATTTCATGAAAAATCAATGGATGGTGTGTGATAATCAGGTCAACCTTATTTAGAATGGCCTCTTGTATTACATCGTCTCTGATCTCAAGTACCACCATAATTTTTTCAATATTCTTGTTTGATGTTTTGATTTGTATGCCTGAATTATCCCATTCCTCCATAAGAAATTGGGGTGCAATGACATCTATCAGTTCAATTAAATCAGAATATTCAATCCCCATTATTTTCATCCACCTTTTCTAAATATTTTTCCATGAATATTATCCGATCCTCTGACCCTGATATTTTTTCTTTATTCAATGGAAATTCTTTGTTCCCTCCACCAATAATTTTTTTGATTATTTTTTTTTCGATTTTAATTTTTTTCCCAACAAACTCTTTGATCAGTTGATTTCCTTTAATCATATCAATTCCAGGTAGTTCAAACACTATTTCAACCCAATTCATATTTTTATTAGACGTCGTATGAACCGGTTTTGCTGAAATAATTTCACAAATATATAGACCTTCTTTTACCAGTTCTTCTTTTATTATATCAAATCCATTTGTCAATAGCCAGTATCGCAACTTGCTTTGACCGTTTCTTGGCTGAAGGATTATTTTTTTAAAACTTTTAGTTTTCTCAAGGTCAGCACCCAGAATTTCTGTGATAAGCACGCCTCCCATTCCTGCAATTACCAGAGTGCTGACTTCTCCCGATAATATTGTTTCCAAACCATTTCCAAGCCTTAAATCAAATTCAATCCCAGGATTTGTTGATTTGATGTTCTGACTTGCTTTTTCAAGGGGGCCTTTATTCACATCTGAAAGTATTATCTTTTTGCAGATACCTCTTTCCCAAAGTGCAACAGGCAAAAAACCATGGTCTGTTCCTATATCGGCCATGGTTTCATTTTCATCAATTAAATTTGCTATCATTTCCAGTCTTTTAGATAACTTTATCATCGATCTTCCCTTATTTATTCCAGATAATCCTTCAGCTTTTTACTTCTGCTTGGATGTCTTAGTTTTCTAAGAGCTTTTGCTTCAATTTGTCTTATTCTTTCCCTTGTTACGTCAAATCTTTTACCTACTTCTTCAAGAGTTCTGGCTCTGCCGTCTTCAAGGCCAAATCTTAATTTTAAAACTTTCTGTTCTCTTTCTGTGAGGGTATCCAGTACTTCTATCAACTGCTCCTTCAGCATTGAAAATGCTGCAGCTTCTGCTGGTGCCGGTACATCCTCGTCAGGTATGAAGTCCCCTAAATGGCTGTCTTCCTCTTCCCCAATCGGTGTTTCCAAAGATACGGGTTCCTGTGCAATTTTTAAAATTTCTCTTACTTTTTCAACAGAAATATCCATTTCCTCAGCAATCTCTTCCGGGGTAGGTTCTCTGCCAAATTCCTGAAGCAATTGTCTTGATATTCTTATAAGTTTATTGATTGTCTCCACCATATGTACAGGGATACGAATAGTTCTTGCCTGATCTGCAATCGAACGAGTTATCGCCTGTCTTATCCACCACGTTGCATATGTGCTGAATTTATATCCTTTTCTCCAGTCAAATTTATCTACAGCCTTAATTAATCCCAGATTTCCCTCCTGTATAAGATCAAGAAACAGCATTCCTCTTCCAACATATCTTTTGGCAATGCTTACTACCAATCTAAGATTCGCTTCGCATAACCTGCCTTTGGCTTCTTCATCTCCAAGCTCCATTCTCTTTGCCAGTTCAATTTCTTCATCCCCAGATAAAAGAGAAACTTTACCTATTTCCTTTAAGTACATTCTTACCGGATCATCGACTGAAATCCCTTTTGGAATGACCGTTTCTATATCAGCTTCAACAGGTACTTCTTCCACTGTGGCTATATCAACATCAGGTTCAGCATCTTCATGTTCAAGCGATAATATGACAAAATCTTCCGGATCCGCCTCTGAAGTAACCTCTATCCCAATAGCCATCAGATTTTCATAAACCTCATCAATCTGATCTTTATCCATATCAACAGATTCAAGCATCTCAGCAACCTCTCTGTAGGTAATACTTCCTTTTAGCTTTGCCTTTTCTGTTAAGTCATGGATGTATTCTACCCTTTTTTCTTCATTAACCTGTTCGTAACTCATCACATTATCTCCTATCAGCATTTTTTAATTTTTGTAATTCCATTAATTCTTTAGTAATTTCGTTTATTTTTTCAATATTTTCCTCTTCATCCGCCATAGACAATCTAAAAATCAAATCTCTTTCTTTTCTAATCACTATCCGATTATTAATGTTATGAACACAATCGTTAAAAATTATTTCCTCTTTACCAGCCAAATGTATGTTTTCCATTATGTCGTTTAAAATATTTCTTTCCCGTTCTTCAAGACTGTCCTGCAATTTTCTGATATCTACTTCTTCAATATCCTTTGTGATTGAAACAATCATTTCGAATATTTTTTTACCGCTTTCGCTCAAGAAAGGGTTCTCTATGGATTTAACCTTACTAATATAGGAACTTTTTAAAAGAAGTATTTTGATTATATTCTTTTCAAGCATATCAATTGGTAAAAGTTCTTTCCCGCTGTTTTCAGTTTCGTTTTCATAATGAAGTCTTTGAGGCGTAGGTTCCTTATTAAGGCCATTCACCTCAAAACGAATTGCGCTTTCTGATATTTTTGTATCCTTTGCCAGCTTTTTTATATAAGCCTCGGCTTCTATAGGGGTTAACTCTTTAAGAATTTTGGCAGATTCTTTGAGCAAATCTATGCTTCCCTCAGTTGTATTCATATCATACTTGTTTTTCAATAAATAAAGTTTATAATCGGCATAAGGCAACGCTTCCTTAACCAGCCTGATAAATGCTTCTTTTCCCTTTTTCCTGACAAATTCGTCGGGATCTTTTCCGTCTGACACCTGAAGCACTTTAACTTTACAATTTTCTTTATACAAAATGTCCATTCCTCTAAGAGAAGCACTCTGTCCTGCCATGTCAGCATCATAGGATAATACAATATTGTTTGTATACCTTTTCAGCAGCTTTGCCTGATTTTCTGTAAGGGCAGTTCCTAAAGAAGCACAAACATTTTTAATTCCGCTTTCATATAAAGAGATAACATCCATATACCCTTCCACTAGAATTGCATAATCCTCTTTATCTATTTCTTGTCTTGTCAGATTAATGCCGTACAAATTATTTTTTTTCATAAAAACTTTTGATTCGGGAGAATTTAAGTACTTTGGTGAATCATCTCCAATTGCTCTTCCGCCAAACCCGATTATTTTGCCTCTTGTATTTATAATTGGGAATATTATTCTGTTTCTGTATTTATCAAAGTATTTACCCTTAGATTCGGAAACTAAACCCAATTCAATCAGCAGCTTTACATCAGTTCCTTTTTCTTTGAAGTGATTATACAGGCTGTCCCACTCCGAATCCGCATATCCGACACCAAATTTTTTCAGTGTTGAGATATCAATTCCACGTTTCTTCATGTAATTGTACCCAGTATTATTGCCTTTAATAAACGCTTTATAAAAAAAAGTGGCCGCTTCCCTGTTGATTTCATAAAGTTCTTCTCTTTTGCCATCACCCGGCGAAGTGTTTTTTATTTCAATTCCATATTGTCCGGCTATTTTCTCTATGGCTTCTTTAAATTCCAGATTATAATATCTCTCAACAAATTCAATGGCATCGCCCGTTGCCCCGCATCCAAAACATGTATAAATCTGCTTTGTTTCTGACACAACAAAAGAAGGTGTTTTTTCATTGTGGAAGGGGCAAACACCTTTATGATTGTTCCCTGTTTTTTTTAGGGGAACCACTTGCCCGATAACATCTACAATGTTACACCTGCTTTTAATTTCATCTACCGTATTATCATTGATTGATATGCTCATTATTTCTCCAGAGTATATTATATTTTTATATAGTAATATTCTACAAAAATCGACATATCCCTTTTTTTATTTTCCAAATATTTATATTTTTTTAGAATTTATTTATTTCCAGCCTCTTGGAATGAAAAGTTCATCATATAAATTCATTGCGAAACGGTCTGTCATTCCCGCAATATAATCTTTAACAACTTCATTGACGCCATACTTTGAAATCATCCCTTGCCCTTCTTCTGGAAGGCACTCTGGTTTCTGAAAATAATAGTTATACAAAGAATATATAATATTTTTGACCTTATCTAAATCTTCATCTTTTTTTACAATTTTGTTATGATATACATTTTCAAACATGTAAGCCCTTAAATCATTCATGCTCTCACTGCATACCAGGCTTTGTAGAATTCTGTCTTTACCGTCACTGTTTTTTATTACGTCACCAACCAGTGTGTTTATTCTGCTTCTGTGATCAATGCCAAGAACCTTAATACACTCTTTTGGCAGACAGTCAAAGCTGATGACCTTACTTCTGATTGCATCATCAATATCATGATTAATATAGGCAATTCTATCACTGATTTTAACTATTTGCCCTTCCAGCGTCATTGGTAAAACTGTACCGGTATGATTTAAAATTCCATCTCTGACTTCAAGAGTAAGATTGATTCCGGTATATTCTTTTTCACCCTCTAAAACTTCTACAACACGAAGACTTTGAACGTTATGTTTAAATCCTCCAGGGTGTATTTCTGAAAGGAAAAATTCTCCATTGTGTCCAAACGGCGTATGCCCCAAATCATGACCCAACGCAATAGCTTCAGCTAAATCCTCGTTTAAACCTAATCCCCTGGCAATGGTCCTGGCTATTTGGGACACTTCAAGCGTATGTGTCAATCTAGTTCTGAAATGATCTCCCTCTGGTGCCAGAAAAACCTGTGTTTTATGCATAAGTCTTCTGAAGGATTTTGAATGAACAATTCTATCCCTGTCCCTTTGGAAATCAGTTCTGAATTCGCATTTCGCCTCCTCATGTTCTCGCCCCTTTGATTCAGCTGACTTAGTTGCAAACGGAGAAAGGATGCTATATTCTCTTTTTTCAAGATCTTCTCTTAATATCATAACGCTCCTACCTACATAAATAAATTCATTATGTAAACAATAGTTCCGCCTAGAATCATCGTAATTGGCAGAGTTACAACCCATGCAACTACAATTCCTTTAGCAATTCCCCATTTTACTGCGGATGCTCTTTTAGCAGTTCCCGCTCCCATTACTGACGAGGTAATAACTTGTGTTGTGCTG
>JAENWH010000548.1 GCA_016650135.1 Peptostreptococcaceae bacterium | reverse complement strand
CTTACATCTCTAAATTATCGCACTGTTTCGCCTATATTGCAATTATTATTTGAATCCGGTTATAGTTGTTCTGCCAAAGGGCAACCCCATTAAAAAAGCTGCATTTAAATGCAGCTCAGTGTTTTATAATTTAATTGGTGCATTATGCTCTGGATTCGATCTGGCAAGCCACTCTTCCAATTCCTCTGGAACATCTCCGTTTTTTTCCATTTCCTGAAGTTTTAAGAACCCATTGAAATACTTTTCAATTTCATCCGGTTCAAGAACTATTTTCAGTTCGTCAAGTAATTCAAGAAAATCCTTTTCGTTGTGAATTTTCATTACCCTTTCTTTGAATTCTTTATCAATATGCACTCTTTCAATTACCATTCTAATTTTTTCCTGATGTTTCACGCTAATCACCTCCTAATACATATTATATTTGAGCGAGATACTTTATGGAATATACTTATTTTCTATTTATCCTTTTTTTTAGACATATTTCGACAAATATTTTGACGTTTTTAGTCTGTAGGTTCTACAACCCTGCACTTTCCAGCAATTCCTTGTTTTGCAAGACTTTTTCCGGAGGGCCATCCGCAACAACTCGACCCTTTTGAAGTATAATAACTCTGTTGCATATGGCCGCAGCCATTTCGAGATCATGCGTTGCAATAACCTTCGTGATTGGAAACTTTGTAAAAACTGTCAAAAGGTTTCGGCGTGACCTGGGATCCAGAAATGAAGTCGGCTCATCAAAGAGCATCAATACTGGGTCCATGGCTAGAACGCCGGCTATTGCCACCATTCTCTTTTCCCCACCCGAAAGTTTGCTGGGCAGTCTTTTCGCCAAATGTTTTATATCAAGTTGCTTCATAACCTTCTCAACTCTTTCCCGCACCTCCGCCTCAGAGGCGCCATAATTCCTGGGTCCAAAAGCAATGTCTTCATATACATGTGTCATGAACAGCTGATCGTCAGGATTTTGAAAAACCAGTCCAATTTTTTGTCTGATTTTTGCTAAGGTTGATTTTTCAAGCATCAGATCATCAACCATAACTGTCCCCTCTGTAATGGGTACTATTCCCACCAATGACATCAGTAATGTTGATTTCCCAGCGCCGTTCGCTCCTATTACTGCTACCGTATCGCCTTCCTTTATATGGATGGTCACATCATTGATTGCAGTATTACCATCAGGATATTTAATTTTCAGGCCTTCAATTTTAATCATTATCCTATCCTTTCTATATAATACTGCCGATTAAACCAGGTATATTTACAAGTCTTAGAATAACTGCCAACACTGTAAATGAAATCATATAAAGCCATTCTAAGGCAGGCGGTTTAGGTGTTGGTACATATTTATAATCTCCAGAAAATCCTCTGCACTTCATTGCAAAATATACTCTTTCCCCTCTGTCGAAACTTCTTAACAAGAGCTGTCCAACAAAACTACCCATATCCTTGATTTTTATGCCTTTACTATATGGAGACCTTAGTGAATAGGCCATGTACATATTAATTGTTTCCTCTAAAGCCACACTTATATATCTGTAAATCATCGAAATCAGGAGTACAAAAATG
>JAENWH010000191.1 GCA_016650135.1 Peptostreptococcaceae bacterium | reverse complement strand
TTAAGAAGGGGTTTGGAATTGACTTCAGAGTTTTTGAAGGAACTAAAATAGGATAATACAATTTTGGAAATTATTCTAAATAAAGAATAGGCCTCCCGGCGTATACAACTACCTTGCCCCCAAGCCTTTCAGCGATGGCGTAGGCATAGACTTTACTCATACTGTCTCTGACATATCGGTCATTGACATAAATTTTATATGGTGCATAGCCGTCCCTTTGAGCCTGGGAGAGCAAGACAAGCGGAGCCTGGTTTAATTTGTATTTATCATATTCACTTTTATAGAACCACCTGTCGTCGGGATATGTGGTTGTATTCATTGTTTCAATTGTTGAATAAGATTTATTAGTATTGAAGGAAGCAAATCTGTTGGCATATCCATAGGCTGAAGCGTATGAACTGCTTGCACCATAACCCGTTAAACCCCGTAAAAGCTTTTCATGCTCAAGGGATTGGTTTTCCAGTTCTAACCCATACCTTGAGGTTCCAGCTTCAATAATTCTTCCCTGGGAATGATAGGACAGATATGCTCTGAAATCATAACGGAGCATGTAATCCTGAGATATTCTGGTTTCCACTTCTGAAGCAGCACTGTAACCACTGAAAAATTCGATTTTAGGGTATGAATAATCAAGGGCATCCCCAAAGGTAACCCCTCTGACTGATTTCCAGAGAGAGGTATTTGTATCAAAAATCTCATCGGCATAATTTCTGTTTAAATCTACACCTCTTACATTGGCCTTCAACCTTCTGTAATCGTCTTTCCCAAGCAATTGGATAAAATGGTCTTTCAATACAGGGTCTTTGATCATCCCCGGGCCAAACTTAACAATATCAAATCCATCAGGATTTAAAAGAGGCATAAAATGAATCACATTGTTTTGAAGTAAAGCATTAATATCGGCTGAGGGAATAGTTGTATTGTTATAGTAATCTTTGGCATAATCTTCTATGATTCGCAATACCAGAAAAGGATTGTAGGTTTCTCTGGCATGGACGCCAGCATCGACGAAAAGGTGCATTTTCCCAACATAGGAATTTTCGCTGCTTTCGTTGATAGGATTTGTCATTCGGAGTACATATATTGGTCGTTCATCTGGTGAGTAGCCTAAAATCTCCATTTCCAGAATCTGCGGATAACGTTCGACCAGCGCTAATGATTTTGCGTACAGATCGTATGAGGAATATTGATAACCATTTTTAAAATTCAGAAGATCCTCGCCATTTTTTAAAGTCGCATCCGTAACATAGCTTTGAACAGCATCAGGATAATCAATTAAGAACTGATTTTTCTGTTTTTCATTTGTAGTAAGAGAAGAAATAAACAGCTGGTTTGTATCTTGAATAATATTTCCATTGATATCTTTGAGGGGTTTACTTAATGCATGAGAAATCAACTCAAATACCTGACCTCTTTTTAAGGCCACATGGGGGCCAACATTTGATTTAAGAGTCAAGCCGGTGGCTTCTCGGATAAGGTATACACTATTATTGTAAGGCATGGCTGAGGTATCATAATGCAAAGCCCTTGCAAGAAAAAGGGTTGTTTGAACGTAAGTAACCGGCGAATCAATACCAAAACTGCCATCATCCAGGCCGGAGGTAATGCCGATTTGTTTTGCAATTTCGATTTCAGTATAAGCCCAATGGCTGGCAGGGACGTCTTTAAAGGAAGGGATCTCCGGCAGAACATAACTGTTGAACCCAGATTCCCCGACGAGCATTCTTACAAGTAGAACAATCATCTCGCTGCGTGTAATATCATTCGCTTCTTCCAACCCTTCATCTAACCCATAGACAATTTCCAAATTATACAGAAGCTCACCGTAGGTTCTGGCTTCAGCGGAAAATACCGTCGCTATATGAAGGGTCACAATCAGGGCTATTATTATTACCAGTTTTATGGTTTTTATCATGATAAAGCTCCTTATGTAAAATTATTATAAATATTGAGTATATTATAGCATAGAAAATGGTAAGATAATTAGGAGGGATTTTCTATTGAATTTTCCTTCACGATTAACACGATAAAATTGACACAAATAATTGAAATCTGGGAAAAGTAAGTTCGGCAGGATATACCTAAAATGAGAAAGGATGAAATCGTATGAAAGTAAGAAAAAGAAATCAGGTTCTGGTTGATTACAAAGAAGAAATTATTTCAAATGCTATCAGAAAAGCTATGTCCGAGACATTAACAGGAGTTGATGAAAAACTAGCCATAGAAGTAGCTGGCGAAGTAACAAATATATTACGACAAAAAAAGGAAGAAGTCATATCTGTTGATGATATTCAAGATTGTGTAGAAGATCAGTTGATGCAAAAGCGCAGAGATGTTGCAAAGCAGTATATCGTTTATCGTTATGAACGGGACCAGGAACGTAAAAGAGAGGCAATTGAAGGAGCAGAAAAACTGGAAGATCCTTCTCAGCCAAAACTTAGTGATGATTTCATCGCCAAGGTGAAACATCTCCCAAACCCAATGGGGCCGCTTGGAAGCTTTGTTTATTACAGAACTTATTCAAGATGGATACCTTCGGAGCTAAGGAGAGAATACTGGTGGGAAACGGTTCGACGCTCAGTAGAATATAACTGTAACCTGGTGCCTAGAACACCAAGAGCGGAAGTTGAGGAATTGTTTATGAATGTGTATCATATGAAACAGTTCTTATCTGGGAGAACCTTTTGGGCAGGCGGAACAGATGCAAGCCTGCGTTACCCCATGAGCAACTATAACTGTGCAGGTCAGGTAATAGATGACTTTGCTTCATTTGATGAACTGTTTTATCTTTTAATGGTTGGAGCCGGAGTTGGAATAAGAGTAACTTTTGATGATGTATTGAAACTTCCAACTATTAGAAATAACATAAAAATTATTCATATGGCTTATGAACCTGTGCCTAAAGAAGAGAGAGATGATTTAACAACTCCTGACTTCACAAAGAAAAAAAATATTGTTGAAATTATTGTTGGGGACAGCAAAGAGGGTTGGCAGGATTCACTGTCATACTTTTTCAAACTTCATTACGCTAAAAAATACAGAGACATTGATACAATCTATATTAATTACAATAATGTAAGACCAAAGGGTGAAAAATTAAAAGTATTTGGCGGAACTGCAAGCGGTCATGAAAGCCTTAAGAATATGTTTATTAAAATCAAAGAGGTATTTGATAGAGGTGAAGAGGAAACTTATAAACTTAAGCCTATTGACTGTATGGATATAGCAAACATTATTGGAGAGAATGTTGTTTCCGGTGGTGTGAGACGTACAGCTGAAATGGTGCTCGTTGATTCAAAGGATGAAGAAGCAATGGGTGCGAAGACGAATCTATATGTGAAAACAGAAAAAGGGGATTGGATTATTGACCCGGAAATTGCTCACAGACAAATCAGCAACAACTCTATCTATTTCAAGGAAAAACCGGAAAGGGAAGAAATTCGATGGATGCTGGAAGCGATGAGAAATTCTGGGGAACCAGGCTTTGTAAATCAGGTGGCAGCAGCAAAACGAAGAGAAAACTTTAATGTAGTAAATCCATGCGGGGAAATACTTCTCGACTCAAATGGACTTTGCAATCTTACAACGGTAAATATAATGAAGTTTGTAACAGCAGAGGGGACTTTGGATATGGATGCCCTTCATAGGGCTATGTGGCTTTCAGCAAGAGCGGGAGTCAGGATGACATGCCTTGATCTTGAGCTTGAACGCTGGGATATGGTTCAAAAAAGAGATCGTTTGATTGGATGCTCCATTACAGGGTGGCAGGATGCCATGAATGCGGTTGGATATGGATTAAAAGAACAGTCGAAGTTACTAAGAACATTAAGAGAAGCTGTTCATTCAGCCGGAAAGGGCTATGCTAAAGAACTTGGCATAAATGAGCCTTTGCTTATGACTACTGTAAAACCGGAAGGAACCCTGTCACAACTTCCAACGGTAAGTTCAGGTGTACATTTCTCCCATTCACCATATTACGTGAGGAGAGTGAGAATATCTGCAGATGATCCTCTCGCTAAGGTTGTACTGAAACTTGAATGGCCCGTTTATCCAGAAGTGAATCAAACCTGGGAAAATGCAAAGACGTATGTGGTGGAGTTCCCGGTAAAGGCACCTGAAGGGACAACAAAAGGGGATGTCAGTGCTCTTGAACAGTTGGAAATCTATAAAATGTTTATGACGAATTACGTGGATCATAACTGCTCTATCACTGTGCATGTTCGTGAAAATGAGTGGGAAGCCGTTGAAGAATGGCTTTGGAATAATTGGGATGACTGCATTGCCCTTTCCTTTTTACCCTATGATGACAGTTTCTATGAAATGCTTCCATATGAAGCGATTTCAAAAGAGGAGTATGAAAAAAGAGTGCTGGAAATGAAACCTTTTGTACCATCCTTATTAAAACAGTTTGAACTCGGAGAAGATGACCGTGAACTGGATAATGAATGCAACAATGGAGGATGTCCGGTACGTTAGATAGAAGATACGTTATAACAAGGTGGGTGCTAGGATTCCCATCTGTCCGTAAAGTTCCATCTGCCGCTTTGTGATTTTGCCTAATCTCGGTTCCCGACCCGGTTGCTCGAAACATTTGAACAAAATCTGGATGAGCCGGGAATACCGCAACTTTAGAAAGCGT
>JAENWH010000229.1 GCA_016650135.1 Peptostreptococcaceae bacterium | reverse complement strand
TCAGGTATATTTCCTGGTCAACTGATGCCACATATTTAAGGCCCTTTACCTCTTTGTCAAGCTGATCCATCTTTTCAAATACATATGCAGCCTTTAACTTATTGCCACGATTAAACGGCACAAATATTTTTTGCCCGATTTCCACGTTGTCAAATTCACACCCATAAGTGTAAAGCATATCGGTGTTATCGTTGTTATTATCAATAGCTACGTTTACATATTTCATATTTTCCCTAACTTATTTTCCCTAACTATTTTTCCCTAACTATAATAAGTGAATATTATTTGCCTTACATTCTTCTATCATATCTTCCGGCCACACAGAAACCTGAACTTCTCCTATATGGGCTTTTCTTAAAAAAAACATACACAATCTGCTTTGGCCAATTCCCCCGCCAATTGAATATGGAAGTTCTTTGTTCAGAATTGCCTTATGGAAAGGCATTCCCATTCTGTCCTCTGCTTCTGCAAGTTTTAATTGTTTTGCCATCGCTTCCTCATCAACACGTACCCCCATAGATGATATTTCAAATGAACAACCTAATATCTCATTCCAAAGAACGATATCTCCATTGATTTCCCAGTCATCATAGTCTGGTGCCCTTCCATCATGTCTTTCGCCTGAATTTAGTTTACCACCGATTTTTTTAATAAAGACAGCTTTTTTTTCTTCTGTAATGGCATCTTCTCTTTCTTTTGGGGTTAAGTTTGGATATTTATCCTCAAGTTCCTGTGTTGTAATAAAAAATATTTCATTTGGAAGTTCGGTCTGAAGCCCTCTGTAAAGCCTGTTTACATAATCACCTAAATTTTTTAGTGAATTGTAAATTGTTGTAACAGTTCGCTCCAGATATTCTTCCGTTCTGTCCTCTTTTAAAATAACCTTCTCCCAGTCCCATTGGTCAACATAAACAGAATGAAGATTATCAAAATCTTCATCTCTTCTTATTGCATTCATGTCCGTATAAATACCATTGCCAGATTCAATGCCATATTTTCCAAGTGCCAGTCTCTTCCACTTAGCCAGAGACTGAACAACCTCAACCACCTGCTCATTCATATCCTTTAAAGTGAAGTTGACGGTTCTTTCCGTTCCATTCAAATTGTCATTCAGTCCGCTTTCAGGTACTACAAAAAGAGGCGCCGTGACTCTTCTTAAATTCAAGCCATATGCCAACTCCTGCTGGAAGAAATCTTTTACTTTTTTGATAGCTCTCTGACTTTCCATTTGATCAATAACAGATGTGTAATTTTCAGGAATAATTAATTTTGTCATTCTTTTATCTCCTCTTTTTTTGAATAATCACAGCCGCAAAACTGTTGCCTGTATAAACCGTAATCTTTTGACATCTCTATGCTTCTTTGATATCCGGCTTTTTTCTTAAAGTCTTCTGCTAAATAAATCAAACCATACTTAATTGCCAAATCCAACCCAATTTTATTGATGATTGCAAAATTTTTGTGCGGACTGACGGTAAGCGTTGTTCCAAAAATATCATTCCCCCACATCTTTGCTGTTTCTGCTGTTATTTCAAGCCTGAGTCTAAAACATTCAGTACAACGGATGCCACCTTCCGGTTCCTTCTCCAAACCACAACTTAGTTCTCTGAAAACCTCGCGATCGTAAGGGCCTTCCAAAAATGATACCACATCGATTTTATCAATACTTTGATTGTAACGCTCAATAAACTTCAGCTGTGTCTCTTTTCTTTTCAGGTACTCTTCTTCATCGGTTATGTTTGGATTGTAGAAGAAAATCGTTATTTTATACTCTCTAATCAACCTTTCAATCACTGATGTGCTGCAAGGTCCGCAACAGCTGTGTAACAGCAGTGAAGGCTTTTCAACTTTAGTTTCTTCAGAATTTCTTTCCGTGAAAAAATTATATTCGTTATATTCTTCACCTAAACCTATATTATTTGAAGGTTTAAGTTTCTTGTATTCTGTCAAAAATGACTCCCCCCTTTTGAAAGTTACTATTCACAATTTGCTCAAAATATTATATCATATAATTAGTGTGTTGCAAATAAGAGAAGGTTTATTTATTCAAGGTTTATTAAAGAAAAGGGGTATATTTTGCAGAATCAATTCAACGCCATCGGGGCTTATTTAAAACATGAATTCGGTTGTAAAGTGGTAAAGCTATCGATTGACGGGGGCTTTACATGTCCTAACAGGGATGGTACTTTATCAACTGACGGCTGTATTTTTTGCTCACCGGAAGGAAGTGGCGAACTTGCAAGCAATATACCGGATCAAATCAAACTGCTTTCCGCCAAATGGCCAAATTCTAAGTATCTTGCCTATTTCCAGAATCATACAAACACATATGCTCCCGTATCCGAATTGAGGAAAAAATATTATGCTGCACTTGACTATCCCGGGGTTGTCGGGATTGCCATAGCAACAAGACCGGATTGTTTATCTGATGATGTTTTGGAGCTGCTGGATGAGCTGAATAAAAAAACTTTTTTATGGGTGGAACTCGGACTTCAGACAATTCATGAGGATACTGCCAGGCTTATTAATAGATGCTACCCTTTAGCGACTTTTGATGATGCAATGGACAAACTGACGAACCTAAACATTAAAACAGTAATACACTTGATTTTGGGTCTTCCCGGCGAAGATAAAGAGGCTATGCTGGCTTCAGTCCGTTATGTATGCGCCAAAAACATTTTCGGGATAAAATTGCATATGCTGAACCTTGTAAAAGGTTCCACAATGGAGAAACTATACCCAAACTATGTTTCTTTTGAAACAATGGAGGACTACATAAAACTGGCAGCAGAAGCCATTCGGTTAATCCCCCCGAATATTACAATTCATAGAATAACCGGTGATGTACCGAGGAGAATTCTCATCTCCCCAGCCTGGAGCTATGAAAAGTTGAGAATTCTAAATGGCATTAACAAGGAACTAAGCCCATTATAAGCATCCGATATTGGGCTTGTTTTTTGCAGACCCCTTGCAATTAGTCATTTGTAATTTTAGTTATCCACAGGCAGTCTGTGGATAACCAGTGGCTACCAACCAATTAGTGTGGTGTAATTCAACTCCAAAAAAGAGCCTGCCAAAATGTGTTTCTAAAATGTCCTTGATGCAAGATTCATTTTGTTTTCACATTTGTTGCATACTCTTTTTTAATACGATAAGACTTATCCACAGGGTTGATTTCAACAAATCCACCAACTGCAGGGGTTAAATATTTCACAAACCCAATCTAGGCTGCTTATAATGGGCTTGTCTGGTCTGCCGTCCTACCATCATTATAATGCTTCCTGCAAAGGGATACATACATATCATTTCCGCCAACTACTATTTGTTCCCCTTGCTTAACAAACTTGCCATCAACAATTCTTGCAACCATGGTTGCTTTTCTGCCACACCAGCAAATTGTTTTAATTTCTTCAATTTTATCTGCATAGACCAGCATATAATAGGATCCTTCAAAAAGTTCATTTTTAAAATCGTTTTTCAAACCATATGCAAGAACTGGAACGTCACAACTGTCAACAATTTCTACCAACTGCTGAACATGCTGCTTACTTAAAAACTGACATTCGTCTATCAAAACGCAGTCAATTTTTTCCCTTTTATTTTCCTTAAGAAAGATTTCTAAAATGTTGGTCTCCGGCGACACTATCGTCGCTTCTCGCTGAATTCCAATTCTTGAAGATATAATGCCAGCTCCATACCTGTCATCAACACTGGGTACCAGCGCCAGTACTCTTTTGCCTCTTTCTTCATAATTATAAGCAACCTTTATCAGTTCTATGGATTTACCTGCATTCATTGTACTGTATCTGTAATATAATTGTGCCACAAGTATACCTCCTGTTTATTTATTTTCACCATGTCATATTATTTTATAATAAAGCAGTTATATTGTCAAACCTGACAATATACCAAATAATTAGTTTAGAAATGAGATTAATACTAGTATTAATCTCATTATTTTGTCAAAAAATAAAAAATAACACCTCGGACTAAGTCTGCAAGATGCTACTTTTTTGTGGTGCCCAGTCTCGGAATTGAACCAAGGACACGTAGATTTTCAGTCTACTGCTCTACCGACTGAGCTAACTGGGCAAAGTGGTGGGCCATCAGGGACTTGAACCCCGGACCTGCCGGTTATGAGCCGGACGCT
>JAENWH010000470.1 GCA_016650135.1 Peptostreptococcaceae bacterium | reverse complement strand
TGTTGTCTCATTTTGGCAGTATTGAAGCGATAAAAAGTGCAAAAACAGATGAACTTGCAGAGATGCAGGGAATCAGTAAAAAAGAAGCGGAAAATATATACAAATTTTTTCATTGATATAGATTAGAATAAATGGTATAGTGTAAGTTACAATAAGTAAAACAAAATGGAGGTGAATTAAATGACAGAAAAAGAAGCATGTAACACTGGTAATTATGATGACATACTGGAATGCGTATCAGAAGAAGAAGTAGAAGAGGGTGAAACTGATTTCATAACTCTAGAATTTGATGATGGAGTTGAAGTGGAATGTGAAATCATGGGTGTTTTTGATTGCGAAGGAAAAGAGTATATTGCTTTAATACCAGGAGATGGCACAGACGATGTTTACCTTTACGGCTATAAAGAAGTGGGCGAAGACGAATTCGAATTAGTTGATATCGATGATGATAAAGAGTTCGAAAAGGTTGCTAGTGAATTTGAAAAAATTTCCGTAGATGAAGAAGAATAATATTAAACAATAAATATTAGAGAAAACGTCAAAAAACATCAAAATATGACTTGCTGTCAAGCAGCAAGTCATATTTTTTTTGCACCTCTTTTTTGCAGTCCAATAATACATGTAAAATAGCGATTTAATATTTGGAATTCCTGATAAAGGCAACTCCTAAAATAGCACAAATAATAATCCCTGTAATATAAAAGGATTCCATTTCCTTTGTAAGTAGAGTAACCAGAAAATATACGGAGCCCAATAAAAAAACAATGCCAACAGTCAATTTTGATTTATCTCTCATCATTACCTCCAAAGAACCAGACCATAATTGGTTTGGTTTCTTCATTATAAAAGTAATTGTAATTTTTGTCAAACTAGAGTAAAGTATTACCTGTATGTAAGATATAAACGGAGGAACAAAATGAAAAAATATGATATTATTGTTGCCGGCGCCGGAGCAAGCGGAGTTTTTTTAACCTACGAGTTAACAAAATTGGACAATAAAGCGAAGATACTCATGATAGATAAGGGCGCACCCCTTGAAAAGCGTCAGTGTCCAATAAAGATGGGTTTGGTTTCAACATGCGTTATGTGCAACCCATGCCATATTATGAATGGTTATGGGGGAGCAGGAACTCTTTCTGATGGTAAATATAATATTACAACCCAGTTTGGTGGCGATCTTCATGCCTATGTTGGCAGAGAAGAAGCGTTGGCATTAATGGAATATGTAGATGAAGTGTTGTGCTCAATGGGTGGAGCGGATGCCAAACTGTATTCCACTGCTAATTCAAATTTAAAAACTGTTGCGCTGAGAAATAATCTGCATTTACTGGATGCGAAAGTAAGACACCTTGGAACAGACAGAAACATATTGATTCTTGAAAGAATTTTTGAATATATTAATAAAAGAATAGACACTGAATTTGGAGTTACCCTTGAAGCTGTTAAAAAACTTGAAGATGGAACCTTTGAGATTACCAGTGACAAAGGAGAAAAATACCAGTGCAATGATCTCGTGCTTGCTGCAGGCAGATCCGGATCTAAGTGGATTGGGGAAATCTGTGATACATTCGGAATCAAACAGAAGAAGAACAGGGTAGACATTGGCGTACGGGTTGAATTGCCTGCCGAAGTGTTTAAACATATTACAGATGATGTATATGAAAGTAAAATTGTGTACAAGACAGACAAATATAATGACATGGTAAGAACCTTTTGTATGAATCCTTACGGAGAGGTCGTTGCGGAAAATACAAACGGCATCGTAACCGTAAATGGACACAGCTATTCGGATCCTAAACTTCATACGGAAAACACCAATTTCGCACTGCTTGTATCAAACAAATTCACGGAGCCTTTTGAGGACAGCAACGAGTATGGCGAGTCAATTGCAAGGCTTTCAAATATGCTGGGTGGAGGTGTTATTCTTCAAAGATTCGGAGATCTTGTGAAGGGG
>JAENWH010000269.1 GCA_016650135.1 Peptostreptococcaceae bacterium | reverse complement strand
TATCCCTGGTGTTGATTATTTCATTTTTCATTGCTTCCAGAAAGTCCGTCATATCCACCATGATACTTGCCGATAAAGAAATTCTACTTTCTGCCGTTAGTAAAGTTGCCAGTCGAAATACATCATTTTTATGTTTGCGAATATTTTTACTGTCCACTTGTTCTCCGGATGCCTTACGATTGGTTAAGTCGAGCCATGCTTTTGCTTTAAAAGGGATGATATGTTCAGCATCATCTCCATCAACGGAAATTCTCGTCAGCTCTGCTTCTTCTGGCAGGTTAATACCATCAGGTATTCTTGAAAACAATTCAATTATGGAAGGGAATCCTTGTTTGCCTGGATTTGAAAAACGATAAAACTGTGCCTCACCGGTAGCCTTATTCCTGTGAACGTATTCCCCAGATTGAATATACTGCCAAAAGTGACTGCAAAGCTCCGTAGTCATCGCCTCCAGAATTAGAACCATATCAATGTCTTTTGTTGCCCTAAAATCCTGATCTTCCTCATTCAATAATAACTCACAGGCTGTTCCACCAATAATCACGTAGTGTTCATCACAACCAGAAAACCATTTTTTAAAACTGTCAAACCCCTTTACCATCAAGATCCTCCCATAACTCCTCTAACATTTCGCCTACCATTTGTTCAACACGTTCATCCTTATAGTTAGCGAGCGCAACCGCTAATGACAAAGAATCCACATGCCCAAAAGCTCCGAGCGTTAAAGGATCATATTTCCACAATTCAAGTTCCATCTGACTCTCCGCATCTACCAGCTCGGTCAAAAATTCAAGCACACTAGCCTCTTGGCTGGCAATGGCATATGTAGCCAGTGATGGGGGATTAATCCTCGTGATTTCAGACAATGCTGTGATTCCGGCCTTCACCATATCATTTGTCTTACTACTATTCTCAATATATACTTTTTTTCGAATGGGGTTTATTAATAACGGTGTCGCTTTCTCGAATAATTTTCTCCCAGTCAATTCTGTGGCGATTACCTTCTGTACACCATCTTTTGCAACAGTAATAAGACCTGTCTGCTCCAGCTGTTTCACCGCACGTGTAATAGTCATCGCAGAAAACCCAAAATTCTCTGCTACCTGTTTCGTGTATAAAGGCTTCACTTTTTGATAGATGAAATAGAATAAAAGCAACTGTGCAGACGGTTGTAACTTTTCAACATCTTTCGCCGCCGTTTTGAATTTCTCTTGTAAATAAACGCCCATAAAAGGCAAATATATCTGATTTTCCCTTACCAAAAAAGATACTCTCTCTTCAATCAGGGATTGTCTGCGTCTCTGGGTAATACCTTCAAATTCAAGAATAACAGGCACATCTTCAACAGCACACAGCTTTTGTATATGCTTCTTAATCGTTGAAACAGTTTCATCCTCAGTCTTTGATTTAATAATAAGACAATTTTGAGTATCAATTGCAATTTTTCTTATTTCATATTTTTCGCTTAAAAAATATGGGACACTTTTTATTTTATCCCATTCATCATAAGATGTTTTCACGCCTAGAATTTTTTCAATATAATCCACAATCTCACCTCTTTCAGTATTTTAACTCATTTTTTTAATTATAACCTTGTTAAAGTTAAATTGCAATAATATAGTTAATATCGAGATAAAGAAAAAATCCGCTGCTAGCCATTATGGACACCATTACAGTTTGGGGTTTCATAACTTATTAGATAATCGGCAGGCAAAAATAAGAAATTACGTCTATTTTTCTATCTAAAAATTCTTTCGTCATATTCATTAAGAATTCAATATTTTTCATTGTTACCTCAATCACTTAACCTACAAGTATAGCGAACCAACTCTGCTTTCTACCATTTCCCTAATAAAACCAAATTTTTTCGATATTAAAGTCAGTATTGCCATCAATACCGCTGTCTACTGAAAACCCGATTAGAAACAGTTGCTTCTTCATCATATATTGAATCTATAATCTCGTCAGCGGGTAATTTACCAAATTTTTCTACAATCTCATCGGCTAACATAGTTTCCTCATTGGTCAATTCTTTAATCTTATAGCCTTTAGTAGGCCTGAATTTATAACCGGCATTCTCTCCAGAATAAACCGCATCAAAGCTTACTCCTTCAAGCAAAACAATCTGCTCATGCCCTATCGGAACAGCACCCATAGGCAGGGCAGTATAAATAAGACCAGTCATAGATCTGCCTGTTCTTTTGTAATTTAATATATCTATGTACCAAAGCATTTTCATCAACTTGACTTTATGTAATTCCTCAACTTTTTCTGCCAGATAATTAATTAAATCTACTACCTTATTGAGATTTAATTGTAAACCACCCGTTATTTCCTCGTCATCAAAATCGGCATACAACGCATAAATCGAATAAATCAAATACTGATTCCCTTGCACACTGAAATTTTCACGTGCTTGTCTGCAATAATTCAAATACGCTTTCGGAGACAAATCATCTTTTCCACGTTCCAGCAACTCCAGAAACCAGTTGGGATCCGAATTAATTTTTCTCAAAATATCATCATGCGCTCTATCTTGGACCTGATGATTTTCGTATCTTGTTATTGTGGACAACCCCCAATCAAGTATCCGGGAAAAGTCCTTCTGGCTTAGTCCATATTTGTCTCTAATCGCTTTGATTTCCTGGCAAGTTAATAAATTTTGCTTTCTGCGGTAGGCATCTTTGAAGTTTAAAGAATTTGAATTAATCATTTCTTCAGTTTCGCTGTACGCGTCTGTATTAGAACAATATTCATAAATTCCCAGGAAATCAACTTGTTCCCCTTTAAATATATTGCTTTCATTTACCTCGACAACAGCCACTTCATGTTCTTCCATACAGCTAAGGCATAGCTTGTGCTCACTTTTTAAAATTTTCATCTTTTTCACCTCTATTTCTTGCGATACGGAAAATCGGCTTCTTTTGGAAATAAGTCAGCAATAGTATACCTGTTCGTATATATTGGGTCTCGCAAGTTATCAACTAATCGGTCTTGCTGAAATTGAATTTTTGCTTTTCCACTGTTCAAAACATACTTTAATCTGGCAAGATATGTTGAAACATCTAATTTCTTTTCTATTCTCTTTTTTGTTGTATTTCTTTCCATTATATCACTCCAAATCCGTCTCGTCAATTTTTTTGGCATCAATTGATTCCATTTATTATTCTTCCTACTTATTTCGCATTTAGTGTCTGGGAGAGCTCCGATATTCAATACTATTAACCACTGTTGCCGTAAGAAGCCTCATTCATAATTTCATTTTAATTAATTCAACTTGCTATTCATTCAATTATATCCCTTGTTTAACAACTTTTCAACCATATTTTGTTAATATTGTAATAATTTTACATTATACCTTAAAAAAATATCCCCCTCTTCCCAGTGACATCTGTTGCATTTGTTGCATTTAGTGTCTGGCACCAAACACAACGCCAATCTCGCCAGCCCTTGCAATCACTAGCTTTTCTCCTCAACAGTTGTATTTGGTGTCAGAGAGAGCTCCGAAAAACTAACAAATTTCACTTTTTCAAACCTGCAAACCCGCATGTTGAGCGACAGACCCTTGTCCGGTCAAACTGCAAATTGTTTTCTGGGTAATTCATAGGGAAAACGACAAAATCAAATCCGGGCGACACGATTTAATCAGGGAAACTGCACGCTATAATACTAACAACATAGTTTAGGCAGAAAAGAATTATCATTTAAGGTAGGGCTTGAGCAGACTTGAAATTGTCGCCCTACAAT